>NZ_JBXARG010000005.1:0-269487 GCF_058808015.1 Undibacterium sp. GW821-FHT11H02
AGTGCAGTAATGCATTAAGCTAACCAGTACTAATTGCCCGTAAGGCTTGTCCCTATAACTTTGGTCAGTTATAGAACTCTATGACAAGTATTACAAAATGTGTTTGTTAAACCTTGTTTGACACATCACAACCCGATTATTTGTGCGCCAAGCGCCTCTACTGCTTCTTCCCAATTGGATTTGTTGTCCATCACAGAGTAACGTGACACAGCAAATCAACAAGTTATGCCTGATGACTATAGCAAGTTGGTACCACCCCTTCCCATCCCGAACAGGACCGTGAAACGACTTTGCGCCGATGATAGTGCTGCAACCAGTGTGAAAGTAGGTCATCGTCAGGCTTTTATTCCAGCATGCCCCGTATTCTCCACTGAATACGGGGCTTTTGCTTTTTGTGCTCTACAATAGAACTCTGAATCTATTCTACAATCAGCCCTCCATTAGTCCGATTTCAAATTATTCACAACAATGTCGCCTGAAAAAACAAAGAAACTTATTGTGATTGGCGCCGGGCCAGCAGGATTGATGGCAGCTGAGCGAGCTGTGGAAGCAGGTTTGAGCGTTGATGTGTACGATGCCATGCCCTCGGTTGGTCGAAAATTTCTGTTGGCAGGTAAGAGTGGAATGAACTTAACACATGCCGAGGATCATGTGAATCTGCTGTCACGTTATAATGATAGCGCTCCACAATTAGAATCAGCATTAAATGGCTTTCCAGCCCAAGCAGTGCGTGATTGGGCGGCTAGCTTGGGAGTAGCGACCTTCGTTGGGAGTTCACAACGAGTATTTCCGGTCGATATGAAGGCCGCACCATTATTGAGGGCCTGGCTACATCGCCTGCGTGAGTCCGGTGTTAAATTCCATATGCGTCACAAGTGGCAGGATTGGTCGGAAAATGGTCATATGTTTCATTCTCCCGAGGGTACAAAGCTAGTTAATGCAGAAGCAAGTATTTTCGCTTTTGGCGGCGCAAGTTGGCAACGACTGGGGTCAGACGGTGCTTGGGTAGCGCCTTTTCAAAGCAAAATGTTGACAATCGCTCCTTTGGAGGCGAGCAACTGTGGTTTCGAGCTTATGTGGTCTGATTACTTCAGGCAACATTTTGCTGGCTTGCCTTTAACATCGGTTTCGGTATCGGTTGTTAGCCGGTTGGGACCACTCCCGAAACGGCAAGGCCAGTTTGTCATCAGTGAAACTGGTATCGAGGGTAGCCTCATCTACGCGCTTTCCGCGCAGATCCGAAAACAGATTCGAGAAACAGGAAGTTGTGAACTGCATATAGATCTCTTGCCAGGTAGAGATTTGGAACGTGTACAAAAAGAGTTAAGCATACCGCGAGGTTCTCGCTCGCTCTCCAGCCACCTACGGAGCAAACTAGGCTTACATCCTATTCACACTGCTTTGGTTTATGAATGTTTGAGCTCTGAGCAAATTCATGATCAAGTGCAGTTGGCGCGGGCTTTGAAAGCATTGCCGCTTCGATTGCTTCGCGCTCGCCCTATTGATGAAGCAATTAGTAGCGCTGGTGGTTTGAATTGGAATGAGTTGGATGAAAATTTTATGCTAAAGAACTTACCTGGGAATTTCTGCGCTGGTGAAATGTTAAACTGGGATGCCCCGACAGGGGGCTATTTATTGAGTGCTTGTTTCGCTACGGGTAGGGCGGCAGCGCAGGGCGCGCTTCGCTGGTTGCAGCAGCAAGACGAAGTTGACATGAATAAGGAAATTTGACGTGGCAGCAGAAACCTCAAACATGCTTAGTGAAGCGTCTATCGAAAAAGAAGTCGCTTCTCCATGCATTAAAGCTTGCAAAATCAATGAAGATACTAAGCTCTGTAATGGCTGCCTGCGCACTTTGGATGAAATCATTGTTTGGGGTAAAGCTAGTAATTCAACAAAATTGGCGATCTGGTCACGCATAGAGGAAAGAAAGACTAGCCGAATTTAGTCGCTTAGGTGATCAAATTGTTTAAGTCATTCAAGTTTCATTGAGGAATTGCCGTAAAGCACTTAACACTTAATGGAAATCGATTATGCGAGTAAGTTACCTTTTTCTTAGTCTCTTGTTCGTCACATTGAACGTACAGGCCAACGACCCGATTACAAAACCTATCAAACCAGCATCTGCTAAGGACGAGGCATCCGTTCAGGCGAAAGAAGATGTCAAGCCGGTGAAAGAAGCAAAATCTGCCCGTGAGTCGAAAGCCAGTGAGGCTAGCCGACAAAAAGAAGCGCAGGCAGCGGATGAATTAGCCTTAAAAATTGCAGAGCGCCTTGCCGCCATCCGCAAAGAGAAAGAAGAAGTGCCCAAGTCCGCAAGTCGACCTTATGTGCGTCCTTACACGGTACCAGGAAGAGCTAGCCAAAATGGTGTGGATAAAACCAAGAAAGCTATTACACATGCCGACGCTGCGCATTGGTCTTATGAAGGCGACGCGGGCCCGTTAAACTGGGGCAAACTGAGCAAGACAAATGCGAAATGCGATCTTGGTGAGCGCCAATCTCCAATTGATATTCGCGATGGAATTAGGGTCGAGCTTGATCCTATTAATTTCGACTACAAATCCGTGCAGTTTTCCGTCCTAGATAATGGGCATACAATACAAATGACACCGGGTTCTGGTAACTATTTGAATGTCTCTGGTAAAACCTATGAAATGCTGCAGATGCATTTTCATCGCCCATCAGAAGAGCGTATCAATGGCAAAGGTGCAGAGATGGTGGCACATTTAGTACACAAAGACCGTGATGGCAAGTTGGCTGTGGTGGCTATTTTAATGGAGCTTGGTGAGGCCAATAAAATCATTCAAGCGGTCTGGAATAATTTGCCATTAGAAAAAAATGAGCCTATCAAAGCGCTGAGTAATATCGATCTTGGGGAACTACTCCCCAAACGTCGTGATTACTACACGTACATGGGATCGTTGACGACGCCCCCATGCAGTGAAGGTGTTCTTTGGTTGGTGATGAAAGAGCCAATTGGAATCTCACCCGAACAACTAGCGATCTTTGCGCGACTTTACCCTATGAATGCGCGCCCATTACAGAAGAGTTCGGGTCGTATGATTAAAGAGTCTCGTTAGGCAAGTATTCGATTCATTTCAAATACGAGTAAAATCGGGTTATTTGAAAGCGAAAAGCCTGATGCAAAAAATCAATGTTATCGGCGCGGGGCGAGTAGGAAAAAGCCTGGCTCGCTTGTTTTCCGAAAAACAGGTTTTTGAGATCGCGCAGGTTTATACACAAAGTGACCAGAGCAATTTACTTGCGCTCGAATTTATTGGCTCTGGCAGTGGTGTTACCAAAATCGACCAAATTCGACCCGCAGAAATTACTTTGTTGGCTGTACCTGACGATCAACTAGTTGCTACCACACGGACGCTACTGTCGCGCAATGCTTTGTCATCAGCTAGTGTGCTCTTTCACTGCAGCGGCTCAAAATCTTCACTTGATTTGTCAGTACAGCTTCCTGACTTGGAAAGATTGCAAATTCAACTAGCCAGCGTACACCCGGTACGAAGTTTCGCTGATCCCGCTGCAGTCGTGAACGATTTTGTTGGCACTATTTGCAGTATTGAGGGGAGCGTCCAAGCATTGACTGTTCTGGAGTCTGCCTTTGCACGGATTGGTGCGCAACTGATTACGATTAAACCCGATGCAAAAATGCTGTATCACGCAGCCTCTGTTTTTGCTAGCAATTACTTAGTGACACTGATAGACGTCGCGATTGAAGCCTATTGTGCTGCTGGCATACCGGCAGAGTCCGCGCATAAAATGGCGCAAGCACTTTCAAGCAAAAGCTTAGAGAATGTATTCAATCTGGGACCTGCGGCTGCATTGACGGGGCCCATCAAGCGTGGCGACATGCAGACTGTGGCTTACCAACAAGAAGTCGTCGCTGCCTGGGATACGCAGAGGGGCGCCATCTATCAAGCTTTTGTTGCGCCAACGCTGGCTTTAGCGCAAAAGAAAATACATTAATAAGAATCAAAGCAAATCCCATTCGGCCAATTTTTTTGCGCAACTTGGCGGCAGCTATCTTGAGTAATGACTCAAAAATTATTCAGAAAAATAGACGCTATTACGACCGCTTTCTTTAGCTTGATATAAGGCCACATCTGCACGCTCGAAAACACTGTCTTCGCTCTCGTGCAATTTGCATTCGGCGACTCCCATACTAACTGTCAGAGACAGTTTTGTTTTCGCAAGATCAGTGGTACGCGAGAAATCATTTGCCGCAATTGTGGTACGGAGATTTTCTGCAATTGAAGTGGCTTTTTCTAAAGTACAGTTCTTCAATAAGAGTAAAAATTCTTCGCCACCCCAGCGACAGATCACGTCGCTTTCGCGTAAAGAACGTTTCGCGATTGCTGCAATTTCACGCAGTACGTGATCACCGATTAAATGACCTTGTTTATCATTGATCTTCTTAAAGTGATCAATATCCATCAATGCCACACATAGGGGCTGGCGAGAACGCTCACTGTCAAGTATTGCCTGCTGAAAGACAAAATCAAAGGCTTGACGATTTAACAGCTTGGTTAAAGAATCGGTTGCGGCAGATTTTTCTATACGTTTTTGATAGCGGCGTACTGAAAATAAGACGATTAAAATAACTGCCAAAGTGATACCGAAACCGATAGAAGCATTTACTGCCAGTAACTTCTGCAAAGGTTGCAGTTCACCAGCTAGATCTTGTTCTACTAATAAGTGCCAGCCCAATTCTGGTAAGAAGCGTGAATTAACAAAAACGCTTTCCGTATTATTGCTGTACTCTAAATGTAGCGATTCATTTTTTGTATTGCTTAAGATTTGTTTGCTGATTTGATCAAGTCCGGGAATTTGCGCGATATTCCCTTTCTTTTGTTTGAATGCACTTCCAGAGAGAACAACATTGCCTTTTTTATCGACAAAATAAATGGTTCGTTGAAAGCGCGATTGATAGCTATCAATCAAATGCTTCATCGTATCAAGCGTCAGACCGATGCCGACCGCACCTATGAATTTTCCGCTGTAGTCGAGTACCCGATAATTGGTGAATATCGTCATACTGTCGCGATTTGCCAGATCTGCGTCGACATTGGTTTCGTATTCTGACTTTAGGTTCTTTACCCGAAAAAACCATTGATCGCGAGGCTCACTTTCTTTTACAGTTTTGAGTAGACCGTCGCCATAGTAATAATTTTTGCTCAGATCGCTGACCAAAAAACTAGAGATTGCTTGACTCTTGATTTTGATTTCTTTTAAGTATTTGGAAATCTGTTGTGGGTCTTCCTCACCGTTAATGATCCAATCTTTAACAAAGGTGTCATGCGCCATTTGTGCGGAAACGAATACCGGTCGCAAGATATCTTTTTGAATTTCCGAATAAACGTTGTCTCCTGTAATCGGCAATGTGTTTTCTGACAAGCCTCGTTGTAAAGTCTCTTTCGACACAATATAGCTAGTCGCCAAAACCGCGACAAATCCTAATATTAAAATTAGGGAAATCCATATCAATAAAATATATTGTTGTAATGATTTTCTCATAGGCTCATAGCCGTGTATTTTTAGGAGAGGTGAGGAGGACTTGAAGCAAAAAGTGTTTTGCTAAGACCCACGATCATACTATAAACCCTGCGTTTTTGAACCTCTTTAGCCTAGAGAGACAAGCAATTTTGAGGCTAGTACAAATTTCTTGAATAAAAATGAAACAGCTTGTTTTTGCAATTAGGATGCATCTATCGTCGATTGTCGCTAGCATGACCTTAGTTTGTCTTTTTGTATGATTTGAAAATTGCCGCAAATCTAGCTCAAAATAGGCTTAAAAAAAACAATGAACGCTTTGCCCTGTTGATTTTGTTGTAAGTCCCCATCTATAGTGGCGTCGTCACTCTTCTTTATCCAGGAAAACAATGAATACTGTCACCAAAACTTCAGTCTCTTTTTCAGTCCCTTTAATTGCGTCCTACGTTTGTGCCGCTCTGGCCTTATTCCTGGTATTGAAAGCGGGTCTATTAGTGGCCTTGTTTTCAGGATTGCTCGTGTATTCTTTGGTGCGGCTCTTAGTGCCCACCATACAGCGTAAGTTCAACAATCAACAGGCGCGTATGATCGCGGTGGTTTTTTTGTCGATAGTGATCATTCTTGCCATCAGTTTAGGCATTTGGGGTGTGGTCGCATTTTTGCGCAGCGACGCTGGTAATTTGCAGACCTTGCTTAAGAAACTGGCCGATCTGATTGAATCGTCACGTCAGCAATTACCACTGTGGGTGACTACTTATTTGCCCGAAGATGTTGAGTCTTTGAAGCGTATTTTGACGGATACCTTGCGTGAACATGCGGGCGAAGCAAAAGTGCTGGGACAAGAAGCAGGCCATTTGATCGTGCATTTAATATTAGGCATGGTGATCGGTAGTATGGTCGCTTTGCAAGACGCGACCAGTGTGCATCATTACCGACCCTTTGCTGCCGCATTACAACAAAGGATAGCTACGCTGGCCGACATGTTTCATCGGGTGGTGTTTGCACAAGTCAGAATTTCATTAATCAATACGACATTTACGGCCATTTTTCTAGCGGTTATTTTGCCACTCGCAGGCGTGCATTTACCCTTGGTCAAAAGTATGATCGCAGTAACCTTTGTAGCGGGCTTAATACCCGTTGTGGGTAATATTATTTCGAATACGGTGATCGTGATTGTCAGTTTGTCGTATTCTTTGCAAATTGCGGCGATTTCTCTCGCGTTTATGGTGATTATTCATAAATTAGAATATTTTTTAAATGCGCGAATTATCGGTTCGCAAGTCAATGCCAAGGCCTGGGAATTATTGGTTGCGATCTTGATTATGGAAACTTTGTTTGGCTTGCCAGGCGTTGTCGCTGCCCCGGTGTTTTATTCCTATGTAAAGAAGGAATTAAGCGAACGTGGTTTGGTGTAAATAGAATGAGAGGACGTAGTACCATGATTTTAGAATTAGCAGATATACGGATACATCAAGGACAACAAGAGGCTTTTGATGAGGCTATCATGCGCGGTTTGCATGAGGTAATAGCGCATGCCAAGGGATTCCGGGGATTTAAAGTGAACAAGGGCATAGAGTCGCCAGAGCGCTATGTGCTGATGATATTTTGGGATACTTTGGAAAATCACACGATAGATTTTCGCCAATCGCCTGCGTTTGCCGAGTGGCGTAGCATTGTGGGATCTTTTTTCGCAGCTCCGCCTGTGGTAGAGCACTTTGATTTGTTGGCTAAATCGATTTAAGAGAATTATTTAATCGAATCATTAATTCACTTATAAAGTGCAAGGCTTTGTTATCTTGAGAATCAAGAAATTGCCCCAAGTTGTAAGAACTGCTTATTGTGATACTCAATGTGTTACTAAGTGCACATGCTGAGTTGCACATCGACGCTGCATCGTATTGCTAGATACAGCGTCTTCTTTTTTTGTATGTAAAGGTTATTATGGTTCCCCACCTTGCCACGGCCTTAAACGGTCCCTTACTTGATTTCGAGAAAAAAATTTTAGAAGCGACGCCTTCGATCGAGCGCTGGTTTCGTCTCGAATGGCAAGAGCATACGCCACCGTTTTACTGCTCCGTGGACATGCGTAATTCTGGGTTCAAGCTGGCACCGGTGGATACTAATTTGTTTCCAGGAGGCTTTAATCATTTAGGCTCTGAGATGCTGCCATTGGCAGTGCAGGCATCGATGGCCGCGATTGAAAAATATTGCCCCGATGCGCGCAACTTACTATTGATCCCAGAAGGTCGGCCTTGTAACGCCTCTTATTGGCAAAATATCGCCCGTCAAATGCAGATTTATCGTCAGACTGGATTGAATGTCAGGCTCGGTAATTTGGATGAAAGCTGTCAACAAGAGACAGTTATTGCTTTGCCTGATGGCGGTAGTTTGTTGCTGGAGCCTCTGCAGCGTTCGGCAAATGGGCGTCGGCTGGGACTGAAAAATTTTGATCCTTGTACCATCTTACTGAACAATGACTTGTCTACCCATATTCCGGCAATTTTAGAGAATATCCACGAACAAACTTTGTTGCCACCGCTACATGCTGGTTGGGCGAAGCGACGTAAAACGAATCATTTTTCCAGCTACGATGATGTGGTGAAAAAATTTGCCAAAATGGTGGATATCGATCCATGGCTGATCAATCCATTTTTTGCGAAATGTAGTGGCGTTGACTTCGAGGCGGGTACAGGTCTGGAGACCTTGATGACGACCGTCGATACAATTCTCGCCAAGATTCGTAAAAAGTACAAAGAGTACGGTATTAAAGATAAGCCATTCGTGATAGTGAAAGCGGATGCGGGTACCTGTGGCATGGGTATTATGACAGTACGTGATTCGCGCGAAGTACGTGATTTAAATTCCAAACAGCGCAATAAAATGACGGTGGTAAAAGATGGCCGCGAAGTGCATGACTACATTTTGCAGGAAGGTGTCTACACCTTTGAACAAATCGATGAAAGTGTCGCTGAGCCTGTGGTGTACATGATAGATCGTTATGTTGTCGGCGGATTTTATCGTGTGCATCAAGATCGTGGCGTGGATGAAAATCTGAATGCGCCGGGTATGGAATTCGTACCACTCGCCTTCGCGCAACAACATGCGGTACCGGATATGCGTGCCAAGCCGGGTACTGCTGCGCCGAATCGTTTTTACATGTATGGTGTAGTAGCGCGTCTGGCTCTATTAGCAGCTTCATTAGAGTTAGAAAAAACAGACCCTAATCCCGAAATTTATTAACCACTACTATCTCGACTTTAGTTTGGTTTCACGATTATTTTGCCTTGGATAAATGATGAAAATTGCTTTTCTTACCGATCCCTTAGCACAGTTCAAAACGTATAAAGACTCGACCTACGCGATGATGGTGGAAGCAGCAGGACGTGGCCATCGCATTTTTGCTTTCGGCCCAGCGGATTTGGTGTTGGACGACGGTGAGGTTCGCGCCGCAGTACAAGAAATCAGCCTGACCGGCGATACAAATGACTGGTATCGCTTGAGTGAATCTCAAGATTTGCGCTTACAAGAATTTGACGCTGTTTTGCAACGCAAAGATCCTCCTTTTGATATGGAATATATTTATGCGACTTATCTTTTGGACTTGGCAGAGCGCCAAGGGGCGAAAGTATTTAATAAACCGTCAGCGATTCGTGATCACAATGAAAAATTGAGCATTGCTCAGTTTCCTCAATTTACGACACCAACCCTGGTGACGCGTGATGAACAAAGGATACGGACTTTTTTTGCAAAGCATCGCGATATTATTTTAAAGCCTTTGGATGGCATGGGCGGGGCGGGCATATTCCGGATTCGTGAAGATGGTATGAATCTCGGTTCGGTGATTGAAACCCTGACTAATAATCAAACGCGTACCATTATGGTGCAAAAATATATCCCCGAAATTGTGCATGGCGATAAACGTATCTTGCTAATCGGCGGCGTGGTGGTGCCATATGCCCTGGCGCGTATTCCACAAAATGGCGAGGTTCGCGGTAATTTGGCTGCAGGTGGGGTCGGTGTAGCGCAAGAATTGTCAGCGCGAGACAGAGAAATTGCGGAAAGCTTGGCGCCGCAACTATCCGAACGTGGCTTGTTGCTGGTAGGATTAGACGTAATCGGAACTTGTTTGACTGAAGTGAATGTGACTAGTCCAACTTGTTTCCAAGAGATTTTTCAACAAACGGGCTTTAATGTGGCGGGGTTGTTTATTGATGCCTTAGAAAAGCGTGTCCTCGTTTGAGTTAGGTTTAAGGCATGATTGTTGCTTTTCGGTATTTACCTAAAATGCGTGATACCGGCCAGTGTTTTGTGATTTCGCCATGTTTAGGATAATGGGATGGTAGGCTTACTTTTAATGACGCATGCGCCGCTAGGGACCGCATTCCTGCAGGCCGCGGCTCATGTATTTCGTGGTAATCCTGAACGTTTGGAAGCGATCGATGTTGTGGCTGATCAAAACGTTGAAGAAGTGAATCGCTTGGCGCGTGAGGCGGTGCGTCGGCTCGATGATGGTTCCGGCGTTTTGATTATGACGGACATTCTAGGTGGTACACCTTCAAATTGTTGCCGTCAGCTAGGCGAGCCAAGTCAGGTTGCTGTGATCGCCGGGATTAGTTTGCCTATGCTATTGCGCGCCATAACCTACCGCCAAGATGCCTTAGATGTGGTAGTGGAAATGGCTTTGGCTGGCGGCCAAAATGGTGCCACGCGGGTAGAAAACCGAATTCGGATCGCGGAGAGTTAAGAAATTTTCTCTTAGAACTGATTAATTTAGACTTAAAGTGAATGCAAAATGATTCAACAAGACATAGAAATTATTAACAAACTCGGTTTACATGCTCGCGCTTCCGCGAAATTGACGCAACTGGGTGGCAAATTTAAAAGTGAGGTTTGGCTCACTCGAAATAATCGCCGTGTTAATGGTAAATCAATTATGGGCGTTATGATGCTGGCAGCAGGTAAGGGCAGCAAAATTTTATTGGAAACCAATGGCGAAGATGAGCAAGCGTGTTTCGACGCGATAGCCGCATTGATTAACGATCGTTTCGGTGAAGGTGAGTAAGGCTAGCTTCATACCAGATTTATAGTTCACGACATTTACATAGCTAATAACAATAAATTAGTAACGACCAATAGCAGTACACGAGGGAGACTAAGTGGCATCTTTTACTTTACAAGGCATCCCTGTTTCGCGCGGCATCACCATAGGCCGAGCCCATCTATTACGTCCGGCTGCAATGGACGTGAAACATTATCTGGTGGCGCAGGAGCAGGTCGAAGCTGAAGTGGTTCGTCTGCAAAAAGCAATTGCCCAAGTACAGCTCGAATTGCAAACGATTTGGTCTGATTTGCCATCGGATGCGCCAACCGAGCTTGGCGCGTTTCTCGATGTACATGCCTTGATTTTATCTGACCCTATGGTGTCAGAAGCTCCCTTAGATATTATCCGTTCCCGTCACTACAATGCTGAATGGGCTTTAGTCACTCAAGTCGATGCCTTGTCAGCGCAATTTGATGAAATTGAGGACGAATATTTACGTGAACGTAAAGCTGATATTCAGCAAGTTGCCGAACGCGTATTAAAGGTATTGACGGGCACCGCGCATCAGTTACCACGCGCAGCTGGCGTTGATGAGCGTAATGCCAATATGATTGTTGTTGCGAAAGACATTTCGCCGGCCGATATGATGCAATTTCGGGATGTCGCTTTCACAGGTTTTGTGACCGATGAAGGTGGGCCTAATTCCCATACTGCGATTGTGTCGCGTAGTTTAGGGATACCTGCGGTAGTTGGCTTAGGCAATGCTTCACATTTAATCGTGCAAGATGACTGGCTAATTATCGACAGTGATGCAGGTATTGTTATCGTGGCGCCATCGCCACTGGTGATTGCACAATACCGTGACCGCCAAGCGGCTCTGCTAAAAGCCAGAAAAAAACTCCATAAGTTAAAAAAGACACCCGCTGTCAGCCTCGACGGTATTGAAGTGAGCTTGTTGGCGAATATTGAATTGCCAGAAGACGCTCATGCTGCCATGGAAGCAGGAGCGAGTGGCGTTGGCTTGTTTCGTTCAGAATTTTTATTTATGGGGCGCACCGGTGTCGAGACTCAGCTGCCTAGCGAAGAAGAACAGTTTGTCGCCTATAAGCAAGCAGTGTTGACCATGAAGGGCAAGCCAGTCACGATACGTACTTTGGACGTTGGTGCGGATAAACCTTTAGATCACAACGAACACAATATTTTGAATCCCGCTTTAGGCCTGCGCGCGATTCGCTATTGCTTGAAAGAACCGCAAATTTTCTTGACTCAGTTAAGGGCCATTCTGCGCGCTTCAGCATTTGGTAATGTGCATATTTTAATCCCTATGATTGCGCATGCTTTTGAGATTGACCAGTCCCTGGCGATGATACAACAAGCTAAGGATGGATTGCGTGCAGAGGGAATTGCATTCGATGATGAAATTCCAGTTGGCGCGATGATAGAAATTCCTGCTGCGGCATTGAGTTTGCCAATGTTTGTGAAAAAGCTTGATTTTCTGTCCATCGGTACGAATGACTTGATCCAATATACTTTAGCCATCGATCGTGCCGATCATGAGGTCGCACATTTGTATAACGATACCCATCCGGCAATTTTGCAATTATTGGATATGACTGTGAGCGCCGCAAATAAAGCAAATATTCCGGTCGCAATCTGCGGAGGTATGGCGGGCGATATAAAGTTAACCAGGCTTTTAATTGCGATGGGTTTCCGTGAATTGTCTATGCCTTCTGCATTATTGCCAGAGATAAAACAAGAAATCCTGAACACCAATATCGCAGAATTAGAGCCGAGCGCAAAAAAGATTTTGCGCACTTATGACCCTAGGCAGGTACAGGAGCTTTTGCAGCTTATGCAGCATCAACAATTTGCGTAAATTCGCTTGCGCTCTACCCGACTATCGCCGACATCACAAAAGTTGTGATCTAGAATTTAAGTAGTTTGTAAAATTGCCACTGAGAAATGTTTGTTTCGCAGAATATTTCCTTAGAACAGGCAAATTGCGGTGGTTTTTTACCACGTGGTGCCTTACCTTTGGGCAAAAATGGAGTATATTCTAAGCGAGCAGTTAGACTCGTGAAATATATCGCAGGCTTCCAGGTTTTCCAGCAAGAACTAATTTCCAATATTGCTGTCAGTAAACATTGCTACAAGCCTCAAGTTTCAGACGTTGCATTAAACGACGTTCTCGTAGGTTGAGAAATTTAAATCATTTAAATCATTACATGGCTGGATAAACATGAACTTAACTACAATGAAAGTGGGTAAGCGCCTAGGGCTCGGCTTCGCACTCGTTTTGGTCTTACTAATTGCGGTTACGACTTTGGGTATTTCTAGAATGTCGCTAATTCAAGATCGACTTGAAGACATTGTAAACGTGAGCAATGTGAAGAGCCGTTTGATTATTGACATGCGTGCCATTGTGTATGATCGTCAAGTATCTTTACGCAATTTGACGCTGTTGACTGATATCGATGATATGGCCAAAGATCTGAAAAAGATTGATGAACAGTCAAAGAGCTACGGCGAAAAAGAGGCAAAATTAGCCGAAATGTTGAAGAATGAAAGTACTTCGTCTTCAGAAGAACGTACCTTGTTAACGAAGCTAAAAGAAAAAGAAAAAGCTGCTGCCTCCTTGCCAAACGCGGCGAAAGAACTGGGGCTCGCGAATAATCCTGAAGGCGCGACTATTGCTTTGATTAAAAAAGTTCGTCCCGTGCAAGAAGAATGGCTCAAAGCATTAGATGAATTGGTGGCGACTGAAGATAAACAAAATGCCTTGGTGGCTGAAGAAGCTAAATCAGCATTTAGTAACGCTCGCAATCTTTTGTTGTTATTGGGCAGCTTGGCCGTGGTTTTGGGTGTGATTGCGGCGGTAATTATCACGCGCAGTTTGTTGAAGCAACTTGGTGGCGAACCTGACTATGCCGCTGATATTGCTAGTCAAATTGCCGCTGGTGATTTAGCAGGCATCATTGATACTAAGAGTGGCGACTCCGAAAGTTTAGTTGCCGAGATGAAGACTATGCGTGATAGTTTGGTCAACATCGTAGGCCAAGTGCGCGTTGGTACTGACACAATTGCAACTGCATCGCGTGAAATCGCCACTGGCAATTTAGACCTATCTTCTCGCACCGAACAACAAGCAAGTTCACTTGAAAAAACCACGGCGTCTATGAAGGAACTGACGACCACGGTGAAGCAGAATGCAGACAATGCACGTGAAGCGAATAAGTTGGCAGCGTCCGCCTCCGATGTCGCCCGTCAAGGTGGTGAAGTGGTTGCTGAAGTGGTTAATACAATGAGCTCTATTAATGAATCCGCGAAGAAGATTGTGGATATCATTAGTGTGATCGATGGCATCGCCTTTCAAACTAATATTCTCGCTTTGAATGCAGCAGTAGAAGCGGCGCGAGCTGGTGAACAGGGACGTGGATTTGCCGTAGTCGCGTCGGAAGTTCGAAGCTTGGCGCAACGCAGTGCGGCAGCTGCCAAAGAGATTAAGACTCTGATCGGTGACTCGGTTGAGAAAGTCGAAATCGGTAGTAAACTGGTAGGGCAGGCAGGCGCGACGATAGACGAAGTTGTATCGAGTGTGCGTCACGTGACCGACATTATTGCGGAGATTAGTGCAGCAAGTCAGGAACAAAGCTCAGGTATTGAAGCGGTGAATTTAGCCATCATAGAGATGGACGGTATGACACAACAAAATGCAGCTTTGGTTGAAGAGGCTGCTGCAGCTGCCCAAAGCTTGCAAGACCAGGCTGGTGAGTTGGCTAAGGTGGTAAGCATATTCAAACTGAGTGCTGCCGAGACTGCGTTTGCGAATCGCCCGGCACCTGCAACACCACGTCGTGTCGAACCGGCAGCTACACCTAAAGCAAAACCGAAAGCGACCGTAAAGTCATTACCATCGGCCAAACCTGCACCGAAAAAAGCGGCACCGGCTAAACCTAGCGAAGATGATTGGGAAGAGTTTTAATTGTTTTTTGAATGATCGGAAATCAGGACTTAGTTGTTAATTATGAGGTAATCATTATGCGATCAATGCTCGTCTTATGTTTTGCGTCATTGAGTATTTTATTTATCGGGAATGCCAACGCAGCGGTGGTCAGCCCCGTTATAGATAATAAGTCTTGTGAAATGCCGAAATATCCTAAGGCCTCTTTGATCAATGAAGAAACTGGAACTGTTACAATGGCATTTTTGGTATCGACAGAGGGCAAGGTGATCGAATCCAAAGTCGATACGTCGAGCGGCTCTAAGAGCTTAGATAAGGCTGCAATTGCTGCTTTTTCCCTGTGTAAGTTTAAACCAGGCTCAAAAGATGGCAAGATAGAGCAGATGTGGGTCAAAGTAGATTTTGTTTGGAAATTTTGAGTTTTTTCGATTCGGTTTTTTACTAATTAATTAAAAGAGTTTGCTTATGAACGTTAAATTATCCGCAATCACGTCATGTTTGTTATTAACAGTTTCAGGTTTTACTTATGCAGCCGACGTAGCACCTGTGATGGATGCTAAGTCTTGCGAACAACCAAAGTATCCCAAAGCGGCATTGATGAATGAGGAAACTGGTACAGTGACGATGGGATTTTTGATTGCCCCAGATGGTAAGGTAGTCGAATCAAAAGTCGAAAAATCCAGCGGTTCTAAGAGTTTAGACAAGGCCGCCTTGTCTGCATTAAGCTTGTGTAAATTTAAGCCAGGTACTAAAGACGGTAAGCCCGATCAGCTGTGGGCAAAAGTCGATTTCGTTTGGAAATTGGAATAGTCAGTTAGGATTTTGTTTTATCCTTGTAAACCCGTCAGGTTTTCCTTGGCGGGTTTTATTTTTTGGACGAACACTTTGTTTACGCTGGATAGAAATTCTTTTATGAAAGAGTAATTATGCACTTAACATTTGTAAATGATGTTTGGCATGAAGGTAATGCACCTATTTTAGGAGCGATGGATCATGCGGTTTGGCTTGGATCTTCCATTTTCGATGGGGCGAGGTCAATTCAAGGGCACTTGCCTGATTTGCGTTTGCATCTCGCTCGGGCGCTTTGTTCAGCCGAGCTACTTGGTTTAAGCTGTTCTTACACCGTTGATCAAATGGAGCAGCTATGTCGCGATGGTGTCGCAAAATTTCCAGCTCATGCGGAGCTGTATATTCGACCTTTGATATTTGGTACTGAGGGGCTGCTTATTCCGACTAGCGCTGGATTCGCTTTAACTTTATTTGATGCGCCTTTACCTGTATTCACAGGTTTTTCGGCATGCCTGTCGACCTTGCAGAGGCCTAGTCCTTTGATGGCACCGACCGACGCAAAAGCCTCTTGTCTGTATCCAAACACTACACGCGCATTACGTGATGCAAAAGAGCGAGGATATGACAATGCTGTCGTTTGCGATATCAACGGTCATGTCGCGGAATTCGCTACCGCGAATCTGTTTTTTGTGAATCAGACAGGACAAGTGATTACACCGGTGGCAAATGGGTGTTTCTTATCGGGCATTACGCGCGCACGGGTGATTGCCTTATTGGCGACGCAAAACATTAAAGTTGAAGAGCGTAGCGTTCACCCAGATGAGCTGCTAGATGCACAAGAGATTTTTAACACAGGGAATTTTGCCAAGGTATTGCCTTGTACTCGTTACGAAAACCGTGACTATCCTATCGGTCCGATTGCGACCTTGGCCCGAAAACTATATATGGAATTCATGGAGACAGAATAAATACGGCCACATCGAGGGCTGTCGTTTGATTGCGAAGTCCTAAATCCTTAATAAAAAAACGCTCAATCATTGCGGATTGAGCGTTTTTCTTTTTGCCTAGAGCGTTCGTAAATATTTAATCATTTGCGTAAATATCAACGTCTTTGGTTTCTTTTACAAACAACATACCAATGACAAAAGTCGCCGAAGCAACAACGATCGGATACCATAAACCGTTATACATATTACCGGTCTGCGCGACGATCGCTACGCCTGTTGCTGGCAATAATCCACCGAACCAACCGTTACCAATATGGTAAGGCAGAGACATGGATGTATAACGGATCCGGGTTGGGAACATTTCTACCAACATTGCTGCGATAGGGCCATACACCATCGTGACGTAAATGACGAGAATGGACAGAATCAAGACGATCATAGGCTTATTCACGCCAGCGGGATCAGCTTTGGCTGGATAGCCAGCAGCACGTAAAGAATCAACCACAGATTTTTTAAATGCCGTATCTTTTGCCTTTGCATCTGCAGCCGCCATACCATCAGCCGAATACGATTCGATCACAGTGGAGCCAATCGCGATTTTCGCAGAGCCCGTGCCATCAACCGTTTCGTAGCTGGCGGAATTTGCTGCTAAGACTTGCTTGGCGATATCGCATGAACTGGTGAATTTCTTAGTTCCTGTAGGATTGAATTGGAAGGAACATTCAGCAGGATCGGCAGTGACGACAATTTTGTTGGCAGCTTGTGCTGCTGCCAAGGCTGGATTCGCAGCTTCCGTTAAAGCTTTAAAGAGCGGGAAGTAGGTCAATGCCGCAATCAGGCAGCCTGCCATAATAATAGGCTTGCGGCCAATCTTGTCTGATAGGGCTCCGAAGATCACAAAGAAAGGGGTACCAATGATGAGTGATGCTGCGATCATCAGGTTAGCCGTCGCATTGTCAACTTTCAGCGTATTGGTCAGGAAGAATAATGCATAGAATTGTCCTGTGTACCAAACCACTGCTTGACCAGCCGTTAAGCCGACCAAAGCCAGGATAACAATTTTCAGATTGCCCCATTTGCCGAAAGATTCGGTTAGCGGTGCTTTAGAAACTTTACCTTCCGATTTCATTTTAGCGAAAGCGGGCGATTCATTCATGGACATACGAATCCAGACCGAGATAATCAGCAATAAAGCTGAGACCCAGAATGGAATGCGCCAACCCCAATCGGCAAATTGCTCTTCACCGACGGCTGTTCTTGCACCTAAAATAACTAACAGTGACAGGAACAAGCCCAGAGTCGCTGTAGTTTGAATCCAGGATGTGAAGAAGCCGCGTTTATTGGCTGGTGAATGCTCCGCCACATAAGTTGCCGCGCCACCATATTCGCCGCCTAATGCCAAGCCTTGTAGCATGCGCAGGGCGATCAGCAAGATAGGTGCAGCGATACCTATCATTTCGTAACCGGGTAAACAGCCCACGATGAAGGTTGAGCCACCCATGATCACTATCGTTACTAGAAAAGTGTATTTGCGACCTATCATGTCGCCTAAACGACCAAACACCAAGGCGCCAAAGGGGCGGACAATAAAGCCTGCTGCAAATGCCAGCAAGGAGAAAATCATTTGTGAATTGGGATCTAGTGCAGTGAAGAATTTTTTACCGATAACGGCTGCCAGCGTACCGTATAGATAAAAGTCATACCATTCAAATACTGTTCCTAATGAAGATGCAAAAATGACTTTTCGCTCTTCTTTGGTCATACCTTCTGATGATGCAACATTCGGGTTACCCATATTGTGTCTCCTCCTTGCGGTTGTCGTTATGTTACTAAGTTTACGTGCAGCTAATCCTCATATATTTATTTACTCACCTAATAAACTATCAACTTTACTTGTAAATGACAATCAAAATATGTCCATTGCCCCGAAAAAAGTAGTTATAGTTTGTGACAATTTAAAAAAAACAAATATTTGTCGTTTTCAGGGGCAATTGATGTGATATTTGTGTATGTGTATTTGACATGCAAATTAATACCAAGCTACTTTAGATTTAATTCATGCGAAAGGCTATAGGTAAATAGTCCCATACGATCGGTGTGGCATTTGTTAAGCATCGTTAAACTTTGCGATAGATCAATTTTTTTCTTATTCATGCGACAAGAAACTTCAGGCCTTAGTGCACCATTAGTCACAAAATCAGTCACAAAACTGAGTTGTGATGTACTTGTCATAGGTGGCGGAATTAACGGTGCTGGAATTGCCAGAGACGCTGCTGGGCGTGGCCTAGGTGTGATTCTGTGTGAAAAGGATGATCTTGCAGCTCACACTTCTTCAGCTTCCTCCAAACTAATTCACGGCGGCTTACGTTACCTTGAATACTATGAATTTTCGCTCGTTAGGAAAGCGCTATTAGAGCGCGAAGACTTAATGCGCATCGCACCTCACATTATTCGTCCTTTAAGTTTTGTTATGCCTTATGTCGCCGGATTGCGGCCTCGTTGGATCTTGCGATGTGCTTTGTTTCTCTATGATCATTTGGCACGACGCGATCTCTTAGCTGGAACAGAGTCGCTGCATTTACATAACAGTGAAGTAGGACAGGGGCTCGAGTCCAAGCTGGAATACGGATTCAGGTACTCAGACGCGTGGGTGGATGACGCACGGCTTGTCGTCTTGAATGCGATGGATGCTAAGCAACGCGGCGCGCAAATTCTCACGCGCACCCGCTGTGAACACTTGGAAACGAAAAATGGTCGTTGGCGAGCTACACTCAGGCGTTTGAATTCCACAAGAATGATTAGAGACAAAAATGATGGTCACATGCAGTCGTCGATGATCGAAATCGATGCGGCTTGTGTGATCAATGCTACAGGCGCTTGGGCCGCCGATATGCAGAGCAAGTTCGCACCGAAAGCAAGTACGCAAAAAATGCGTCTGGTGAAAGGTAGCCATATCGTCGTTAAGCGACTTTTTTCACATGACGATGCTTTTATATTTCAGCATCCTGATGGGCGCATTGTATTTGCGATACCTTATGAAAAAGAATTTACTTTAATCGGTACTACCGATGTGGATTATCGCGGTACGCCAGATCAGTTTAGGGCAGATATTAGTACTGACGAGATCGCTTACTTATGCGAACTAAGTAATCAGTACTTTGAACGAAAAATCTCGGCGACAGATGTGGTGTGGACTTATTCAGGCGTGCGTCCTTTAGTCGACGATGGACATTCTGATAGTAAGTCTGTGACACGGGATTATCGTTTGGAGCTTGATCTCAGTAAGGCGCCGATACTGCATGTTTTTGGTGGAAAAATAACGACTTATCGACGCCTGGCGGAAGATGCCTTAGCTTTGATCGCAGCGCCTCTGGCATGTACAGCCGCAAACTGGACGAAGTCAGCGGTTTTGCCTGGTGGGGATCTTTTTTCCCCGACTCCCGATAATGTGAATGTGCAAAAACGTCATGATTTTATCCAGGCTTGTTGCCAAAAGTATGCCGGGTTTCCTACTGCATTGATCGAGCGCTTGGCGATGGCTTACGGTAGTCGCATTCATCAAATCCTCGGTCAAAGAGATAAGGAAAACGCTTTGGGTGAACAGGTCTTGCCGGGATTGTATGCATGTGAAATCCACTACCTGATGATTCACGAATTCGCGATGAGCGCCCAAGATATTTTGTGGCGGCGTAGCAAGTTGGGACTCCATTTAAGCGCGGATGCCGAGCAGATATTGGATGATTGGATCTCCCATCAATCATTGTTAAACTGAACAGCCTCATCGCATCGGTTTCTTCTCGTCGGCGCTATTTGCCATCTATCCCTGCAATTTTGCACTATGTCGCTATGGCATAGGCTTTCTTTCCCTTTCTCTTTACAGTGACACCATGCGCTAATGCACAAAATTTGAGAATTTCATCAGGGAGAATGCCATGAATAAGACAGAATACATGAATACCTTGCAGCAAGAATTGCAGGGTCTGCCTGCTTCTGTAATTGCCGAAACGCTGGCTAGCTATCAGCAGAAATTTCAAAATGACATGGCAAAAGGTTTAAGCGAAACGGAGATAATCCAGAAATTGGCCAGTCCACGTCTGGTCGCCGCACAACAAAGAGCAAATACCAGATTCCAAAATCTAAAGAGCAATTTTGGTCCCGGCAATATTCTGGGATTTTTTGTCGCCTTGATCGGCGTCGTCATCTTCAATTTCTTTATGTTGATCCCCGCGTTTTTGTATGGCGCTTTTCTTTTTTGCGCCTATATGAGCTCTATGGTGTTGTACGTGGCGGGAACGGTAATCATTGCCGCCAGCTTGTCCGGTGTTCCTGAGATGGAATTTAGAATTCCTAATCACCATACTCACGGAATGGAACATCGTGGCCATCATTTACGCGGCCCGCACATGGGGAACGTCACGGTAGATATTAGTGAATCAGGTATCTTGGTGAACAAAGAGCGGGCTGATAAATTGATCCATCTGCCAGAGAATAGTGGTGAGGTGGTATTTCATCCCGATAATCGCCCAGGTATGTTGCACATCAAAAATAACATGGAGAGTCGTCACTTTTTCTATGGTATGGGCCTGCTGATCGGAGCGACTGGTCTGCTCTTACTCTGCCTTTGGTTGACACGGTTAACCGTGATTGGTTTCGGAAAATACTTGCTCTGGACAGTCTCTTTGTTGCGTGCACCAGCACGTGCCGAGTCAACTGTTCATGTTTGATTGAGGAGAAATACGATGAAAACTTTATTGAAATTCGGTATAGCGTTGATTATGTTTGGTCTATTGTTGTCAGCACTAGGCGTTGGAATTATTCGCTCTCATGCGGTGAAGCCGATTCCGCAAACAATGTCCGCTTCAGCGTCAGCGTCAGTATCGGCAGCTGCAACTGAAACTGCAACGAAAGCGAGTGCTATCACTAGTTCTCCAGCAAAACCATAATTTGTTGCTGGTAGCCGTATGTCAGTGTATGTTCTTCCAGCTTAGGAGGGCTATTAGCATACGGCTTCATTTTATCCAGTTCCTTGAGCCGCCTATTGGAATCACCCTTGTGACAAATGAAAGCTTCCATTCTTGGTGTATTGCACATACATTCTAAAATGAACGCTAATTCAGACAGGCATTGCCTAATAATTGAGCAATTGCAGTGAAAAGCATACAGTTCACCAGATAGTTATTCGTCTTTATTTGCGCTACGTGCTTTTCTACGATAATCTTTGAGCGTTTGCTATCTTCATATATTCAAACACAAGATGCGGATATATTTGTGTAGCCGTTTTCGTTCACCTGACTGATCCGGATTTATGACTACTGTTCAATGTAAAAGCTTACTGGCATTATTGTTTGCAACTTGTTTCATGACTAGTGCGCACGCTCAGCAGAACACCATGCAATTCGTGAGTGCCGCCAATGCCAAAGTCGCGAAAGCGTCGGCATTAAAATCAAAATGGGAGGGGCCGACCTCTGGCCCACAGCTCCAAAAAGATAAAAAAATTGTTTTTATCGCCCATGACATGAGCGATGCGGGCACTTATGGCGTATTTAACGGAATAAAAGAAGCAGTAGCTGGGACAGGTTGGCAAGTGTTGTCGATTGACTGCCGTGGTCAATGTAATCAAGGTGCTGGCGTTGTATTGCAAGCTTTAGACATGAAGCCACAAGGCATAGTCCTGGCCGGTGTTGATGCTGCTAGTCAAACCAAAGGGCTTGCCGCTGCTGGTGATGCCAAAGTGCCTGTAGTTGGCTGGCATGCTAGTTTCAAAGCAGGAGCGGTACCTGGTTTATTCACGAATATCACCACCGATCCTAAGGATGCTGCCCAGATTGCCGCCTTGTTTGGCGCTTCTGAATCGAGTAATAAAGCCGGTATCGTGGTTTTTACCGACACCTCTACGCCGTATATGGCGACTAAATCTGGTGCGATTGTAGAAGTGCTGCGTCAATGTGATGCATGCCGGATTTTGAGTGTCGAAGATTTGCCAATTGCAGAGTCACGCAAGAAATTTCATGGTTTGATCGAGTCGTTGGTGAAGCGCAATGGCAATAAATGGACACACGTTATTGCTGTCAACGATGTCTATTTTGATTTAATGGATAAACCCGATATCGAAAAATTGGTAGCGTCGAATAAATTGCGTGGCATATCTGCTGGTGATGGTTCCCCAAATGCGTTTAAACGTATCCGTAAAGGCGATCTTCAAATTAGCACGGTGCCAGAACCGCTGTATATGCACGGTTGGCAATTGGTTGATGAATTGAATCGCGCATTTTCCAAAGTCGCGCCTAGTGGCTATAATGCACCCCTGCATTTAGTAACCTTACAAAATATTACTTACGATGGCGGGCAGAAAGATATGTTTGATCCATCGAATGATTTCCGCGCTAAGTATTTGTCTTACTGGGGTAAGTAATAGCGGTGAAGGATGAACGAAAAAGGGCGAATTTTCGCCCTTTTTCTTTTTTAGATTGATTAAAGATGAATAAATCCGAAGCCATACAAATTGCCAACGAATCTTTGCGTGCAAGTATCTTGAACGATGCCAATACTCAGTTTTCTCAATTGGTTCGTTATGTCAATGATGAAGGCTGGTGGTTAAATATACCACTGGCTAATTTCAAGAAAGAATGCCATTTCTTAATTTGTAACGAGAAAGCCAGACTGATTCGTCATTTGATGATAAAGCCGAATAATATACTCAGCCCCGCCACTAAATTTCGGGTCAAAGATGGTGTTGCCGACGTGTTCATTTCAGCCGCCAATTCAAAAAAAATGGTGGATATTTTGCAGGGTGGCACTAAGTACAGTTTCAACAAACATCTGGTGGATGAACATCGTTTTTGAATGAGTACTTGGCGTAAATATCGAAGCAAAGTATCTTCATTGTGTGATTTGAAAGCCCCTTAAACCTTGCAAACCGCCCGTGTGAATAGCGACGACCCGTTCGTTTGGTGCGAACTTCCCTAGGCGGCATAATTCGGCAAGCGCATAAAACATTTTTCCCGTGTAGACGGGCTCAAGCTGTATCTGTGTTTGCGAGATAAAATCGTTACAAAACTGCATTAGTGCTGGAGTGGTTTTGGCAAAACCGCCTTGTGCGAAATCGTGCCAAATTTCAAAATTGTTATACGCCGGGAAGCCGGCATCGCGTAAGAGCTGTTGTACTTGGCTATGCAGGTAAGTCGCATTGCTCACTGCCGCGATACCGATGACTCGGGCACTTCCCTTTAAGCCCGCCACAATGCCAGCTAATGTCGCGCCAGTTCCACAGGCCAGGATGATGGTATCTGGGGTGCTGCCTAAATCCTCAATCAGTTCTTGGGCCAACTCAGCCACTCCCGCTATTGCCTGGGCATTGCTACCACCTTCTGGTAACCATAAGTATCGGTCAGGATGACCGTCCACCCATTGCTGCCACGCCGAGGAGGAATCACGTAAATCGCGGTAATCGTCACGTGACACAAAATGCAATTGCATACCCGCGTTTTGACAATCGGTGAGGGTGGAATTGAGTGGTGATTTAGCCGCATGTAAACCACGTACCAGACCAATACTCGATAAACCGTGTAATTGAGCCGCATGTGCCAGTGCGTGCAAATGGTTCGACCATGCGCCACCCATAGAAACTAAGATAGGACGATGCTCGTCTGCTTGGATTAAGTTGTACTTTAGCTTGCGAAACTTGTTGCCAGAGACGGTGGGATGTAACAAGTCATCGCGTTTGATCCACAACTGTATGTGTGGGAAAAGCGAGCTTCTTACTGGTTCTAGCGGTGATGAATGCGACAAAAAAGCCATAGAAACTTGCTCAGACTCAACAAGGTGGTAAAGTAGCTATTGTAAGCTGGTCCGCCCATAGCGCGACGGCTTTCGTCGATTCATGACATGGTTTGCCCCTAGACTTTTTTGGAAATCTCCAATATGCCAAGAAATACCAAACAGACCATACCATTTGTCCAGCAACAACTGCTGGAAGCGATTGCTCAGATTAAGGATGGTAGTGACCGGAATGATGTGTTGCCGAAATTAGAGGCGGTAATGTCACATTTGCAAACGCTTGCAACGCATGATCATTTGACCGGCGCCTTAAACCGCAACACTTTGCTAGAACGACTCGACGGCGAGCTACAGCGCTCTAAACGCACCGGACATACCTTTAGTGTGGCCTTGATTGGTATAGATCGTCTACCTGAAATTATGGAAACGCACGGGCAAGATGTCACTAAACGTATTTTGCAAATCGTGACTAAGGAGGCCATTCACGTTCTGCGTAGTTTGGACTCTTTTGGACGTATAGGTGCTACGGAATTTGCGATTGTAATGCCTACCACTTGGCTGGATCAAAGCATCGTCGCGATTCGACGCATCAAAGAAAATTTGCAGGCTTATGCATGGGATGAGATTGCCGATAATTTGCAGGTGACTTTTTGTACTGGGCTAACGCCCAATGCACCCGGCGATCTAGCAGAAAAAGTCCTAACAAGGGCGCAGGATGCCTTACAAAAAGCACGAGACAAAGGTGTGGATTCTTTGGTGCAGGTTGATGCCGAGATCCCTGATTACGACCCCAATCAAGCCTAGGCCTAGCAGTCTCATTCTATCGGAACTTATTCACCTGTTATTGAGTCTGACGCTAACTTGTCTGCGCAGGATCAGACTTTAAATCAAACTTTAATAAACGCCAATCAGCAGTCTATTTTCTCTAACAAAAAATCCTTTGAAAGGTAGCACTTCTATGAATGCTCGTGTCCCTAGTCTGTTATTTGCTTCACTCATGTTGGCAAGCTTGGGTGGTATACAGTCGAGCGTTGCCGCGACGTCGACCAATGGCAACGTGGCTGTGATAGCCAATGCCGTGGACGAGAAAGATTTGGCCGCACAGCGCGCTGAATACATTCGTAAGAACTATACCAAATTTGAATACCGTATTCCGGCACGTGATGGCACCTTGTTGTTCACATCGATTTATGTCCCGAATGATGCAAGCCCGAGTAAGCGCTATCCTATCTTATTGGTGCGCACACCTTATACCGTGGCACCATATGGTACGGATAAATATAAGACGCGTTTAGGTCCGACTGAGCAGTATGAAAAAGAAGGATTTATTTTTGCGTTTCAAGATGTACGTGGCAAAAATATGTCGGAAGGTGAGTTCGTTAACATGCGCCCTCACATTGATAAAAAGATGGGTAAGAACGAGTTTGATGAAAGTAGCGATACTTTCGACAGCATAGATTGGCTGATAAAAAATTTACCAAACAATAACGGCAAAGTCGGTCAATGGGGTATTTCCTATCCGGGGTTTTATACTTCTGCAGGTGCGATTGACTCACACCCTGCCTTAAAAGCAGTGTCGCCCCAAGCGCCAATCGCAGATTGGTTTCGCGGTGATGATATGCATAGAAATGGTGCCTTCAACGTGCAACTCGCGTTCAGTTTCTTCAGTGGCTTTGGTAAACCAAGACCTGTGCCTACCGATGTCAATAACGAGCCTCCGTTCAATTGGGGCACGCCAGACGCCTATCAATTTTTCTTAGAATTAGGTCCTTTATCGAATGCAAATTCTAAGTATCTGAAAAATGCTATCCCATTTTGGAATGAGCTGACCCAACATCCGAATTACGATAGCTACTGGCAAGCGAAGAACTTATTGCCGCATCTAAAAAATATCAAAGCGGCCGTGATGACGGTAGGTGGTTGGTATGACACTGAAGATTTGTATGGTCCATTACAAACGTACAAAGCAATAGAAAAAAACAATCCTGGTATCAGCAATACTTTGGTCATTGGTCCCTGGGTGCATGGTGGTTGGACAGGCACAACGGGCGAAAAAATTGGTAATACAAATTTTGGCTTCAAGACCGCCTACACCTATCAACCGCTAGAATTTGCTTTCTTTAAACATCACTTAAAAGGTGGTGATAAACCTGCTTTGCCAGAAGCCTGGGTGTTTGAAACGGGCGCTAATCGCTGGCGCGGTTTTGATGCGTGGCCACCCGCCAATACGCAAACAAAATCTCTATATTTTAATGCCGATGGCAAGCTTAGTTTTGAGATGCCGAAGGCGGGTGAAGGTGCATATGATGAATATGTCAGCGATCCGGCCAAACCGGTGCCCTATACAACCGAAATTACGAATCGCTGGAGTAATCAATACGTCGCTGCAGATCAACGCTTCGCCAGCAGTCGTCCAGATGTCTTAACGTATCAAACGGAAATTTTGGATCGCGATGTGACTTTTGCAGGACCTTTGGAAGCATCTTTGTTTGTCAGTACGACGGGCAGTGACGCAGATTTTGTGGTGAAACTGATTGATGTTAATCCTAACAAAATGGACGCCGCGCCAGGCGAGCCTAATCGTGGTGCACAGCAGACCTTGGTGCGTGGCGAGCCTTTCCGAGCCCGCTTCCGCGATAGTTTTGAACATCCTAAAGCTTTCGTGCCAAATGAGCCGACTAAGGTCAAATTTGCTATTAATGACGTGATGCATACTTTCCAACGTGGCCATCGCATCATGATACAAGTGCAGTCGTCTTGGTTCCCTTTCATTGATCGCAATCCTCAAAAATTTGTTGATAATATTTTCGAAGCCAAGGAAAGTGATTTCATTAAAGCCAATCATCGCCTTTACCGTGGTGGTAGTAAGATAAGTTCTTTGCAAGTGCAGGTCTTGCCCGCCATGGATGAAAAACCATAGTCTGGCTGCGGAAAACTTAATGTAGGAAAAAACCCGCACATTGCGGGTTTTTTTTCGTCCCTATCCCGCGAGTGAACAGAAACTCGTTATGATATGAAAATACAAGTCTGCATAACTATAAGCTTAAGCAGACTCCTTTTTTTGTACCTGTCTACGATTCTTTTAAGTGTTAATGTAGTGTTAAATAAGACGCATCAATTGTGTGAATCCTTACGCATCCGTGTTGATGATTTACGTTTGGGAATGTTTATCACTGAGTTGGATAGACCTTGGGTACAGACGCCATTTCTGCTACAAGGCTTTTTGCTGATAGAAGACTTGGACTTGCAAACACTGCGTGGCTTGGTTAAAGAATTAGTGATTGATCCACATCGTAGTAGTTCACATGCCTTATTGCATTTACCGTTTGATATTTTGTACGAAGTGAAAGAAGTAGAAACGATAGGGAAAACCTTGGTATCCCGATCTTCGGCGGAATTGCGGGTAGTCCTTGATCAGCAACAAAATCAACTGGAGCGTGTGGTTAGCTGGTTACATAGTAAGTTTGCAAAATCGGATTATGCTCACGCCCAACGTGCTCGTCATCACCCCGCAAAGAAAACACTGCATCCACACAAGTCCAAAACACAAGTACATGCTAGTGCAGATTTCGCCCGCTTTGAACAAGAAGCGCAAGCGGATCCGCACGATCAATCTTTGAATACTTTAAATAGAACCCATACCGAAGCAGTTCGACAATTTGCCGTCAAAATGCAAGGTATAGAACCACGAGATGCGACTCTGTCGCATTTGAATTGGTGGGAAAGATGGCTGCGCTGGGGTGAGCAAGGGCGACATCTGCACCGTTCTTTATGGAATCGACCGAAACCAAGCAAACTCAGGCGACGCCCTGATTATGTGCCTGAAGACCTACATTTAGTTCATTACCGCGATCAGGTTTCTATGCCTGACGAACTGTCGCGCGCACGCGTGGTAATTGAGCAAACCGATGCCTTGATTAAAAAACTCCAGCTCGATTTGCAAAATATGCAGTCCCTGGAATTGAAGGAAGTGCTGCCTACAGTTCAACTACTTTCTGAAAGTGTGATTTCCAATCCTTCTGCACTGATGTGGTTATTGCGTATGCGCTCAGAAAATATGGGCGTGGTGTCGCATGCCTTGAAAGTGGCGGTGTATATGCTGACGCTGGGGCGCCATATTGGCTTTTCTAAGCAGCAGCTTATAGAACTGGGTTTTATTGGTCTGCTATTGGATATCGGCAAGTTAGAAATTCCTCCCGCTTTGCTACAAAAGCCAGCCAAACTGTCGGTGGAAGAGGCTTCCATCATGCGTCGACATGTGAATGCCAGCATACAGTTATTGGAAGCGCAGGAGCCCTTGAGTCAAAATGTGCGACTGGGTATCAACGAACATCATGAACGCATGGATGGCAGCGGTTATCCGCGTGGCTTGGCAGGAGCAGAAATCAGTATTTTTGGTCGTATGGCTGCGATTGCTGATAGTTTTGCGGCGATGACGTCGGCACGCCCTTATGGCGCCACCCGTTCTTCGTTTGATGCCATGAAGGAGTTATTCAGGATGGCTGAAGGGCAGCTACATGCGCCTTTGGTTGAAGAATTTGTGCAGGCGATTGGCATTTTTCCAGTAGGTAGCCTAATTCAACTCACCACCGGCGAAGTGGCGATTGTGTTGGAACACAATAAACTGAAACGCCTTGACCCTAAAGTGTTGTTATTGACCAAGGCGGATCGTAGTTTGCTGGAAAAACCCATCATGTTAGATTTAATGCAGCAGGATTTACTGGGGGATGGCGAGCGTATCAGTATTATGCGTGGCTTGCCGGATGGCGCCTACGGTCTGGTGTGTCACGATTTTTATAAGGTATAGATGCAGCGATGGTTACTCAGCAAAAAAACGCATTCGTACCACAAATAAGTGAGTTCATGCGCCTGGTCGATGCCGAGCTTGCAACAGTCGATGAACATCACGTGATGGCTTTGTTGGTCGTGTCCTTACAACGCTCTGACCGGATCCAAGCCTTATTGCAAGTGCAATACGCGCACATCGTGCAACAGCATTTTTGTGAATGTATTTATCCTAGCTTGCGCGATAAGGATAGATTTGTTTTTGCAACTGAAAACGAGTGTTGGTTTTTGTTGCCGCATTTATCTTCCGAGGCGCTGGCTGTCTTGGCGGTACATCGTTTGCTCGCTGCACTCAGTTCGCCGTTAACCATTGAGTCGCAGACTATTTTTTTTCATCCCACGATAGGCATTGCTTGCGCACCTTTGCACGCAAAAAATTCATATGAATTGGCGCGTATTGCCGATCAGGCGAAGAAAAATGCGCAACTGAATAATCTCCGTTTCGAGATGGCGCAAGTGCAACGTGACCAGCGTAGTCGCCCCGATGATTTACCACAAGCGATCAAAGCAGTGTTAGATGACAATGGCTTGGAAATGCGCTATCAACCTAAGGTAGATTTGCGTTCTAAAAGTATCAAGTCGGTAGAAGCCTTGGTTCGTTGGCCGGGTGATCATGCGCAAGTGCTGGCCACCAATATGTTAATTGATATCGCGGAACAATATGGTTTGATCGAACAATTGACCATGCAGGTTTTCAATAAAGTATTGCAAGAAGCAGCAAGCTGGGAGAGCAAGGGTTTGCATGTAGTGGTCTGGGTCAATTTGTCGGCACGCCTGTTAGCATTGCCACAATTACCGAAGATGTTAGAACGAAGTCTGAATGTGTGGAATATGCCTGCTACCGCCATTGGCCTAGAAGTAACTGAAAGCGCTTTCATTCATGATATTGAGCATACGACGGCCTTGCTATTTGAATTAAAACGTCTGGGTTTTCGTCTCTCAATTGATGACTTCGGCACTGGTTATTCGTCATTGGCGTATCTGCGTCGTTTCCCCATTGATGAGTTAAAAATCGATAAATTGTTTGTACAAGGTATGAGCAGTTCGCCGCAAGATAAACAGATCGTGCAAAGTATTATTGGATTAGCGCATAACTTTGGCTTGTCTGTGGTGGCAGAGGGTGTCGAGCAGGAGGAAACCTTGAATACTTTGCGCCTGATGGGCTGCGATGATATCCAGGGCTATTATTTCGCCCATCCTATGCCAGGGGAAAAACTTTTGGCCTGGTGTGAAGAATTCCATAGAATTAGCATGGAACGGTTGTAAAGGCGGATTACAAGTAAAGCTTTTGAGTGGCAAACCGCGGTGCGTGAGCTTGTGCCGTATTTTTTGTGTGTTTAAATTTAAGTATTGGAAACGTATAAAGTGAGTTCAGATTCTAGCCCGTCCACCCAAAGTCTATCCGTCACTCTTTCTGAAAATCGCCGGCGTTTGCGCATAGGTTTGATTGCCAATCGAGCGCATCAAGATGCCGCCGATTCTGCTTTGGTGCAGTTATTTGTACGTGCCCGCGAAGCTATTATGGCTTTGGATATTGAGTGGGTGGTAGTCGGTAGAACTCTGGATGCAATTCATAGCCATGGTTTGCAGCAAATCTGCCATCCTCACAAACGATTTCCCTATGGTCGAGATGGTGGCTTGATGAAATTAGTCGCGCATGTGGTAAATCACGATCCTGAGAACTCGGTCGACGCAGTGATTTATTTGATAGACCCAGTTGACCATTCATCGATTTTTCCTGAAGCATTAGCCTTGAAACGCCAATGTGTGATCCATGGCAAGCCCTATTTATCCACTTTGGCCGGAGCATGTGAATGGCTGGAGTTAGAAGCAACTGCCGTCGGCGCTCAACACAAGTTGCCAACGAATTTTGGCCTTGACCTGAGTCAGGAAAGCATTGCTCTGATCGCACATGATGCTTTGAAACAAAACATGTTGCAGATCGCCGAAAAACATTTTGCATTACTGGATCAATTCGCGCACCGTTATGCGACAGGAACCACCGGTTCTTTATTGAATCAATTGGCACAAAAAATCAAAGGTGAAGATGCAGGGCGACATTGGGTGCAGCCGTTTTTGTCAGGACCTATGGGCGGTGATGCACAGATTGCAGAGTTAGTTTTGGAGAAGAAAATCCGGCGTATTTTGTTTTTGGAAGATCCGCATGTGGCGCGCCAACATGAAGCCGACATTCAGTTGTTAGAACGCGCAGCTCGTACTGTCACCGATTTCGCTTTGGTGGTGAGCGATGGAGAAGGTTCTGATCGGTGGTTGCGCTTATTGACTCAACGTATTGGTTCCGTGAACTAACTCTAGGTTCCAACTTGCATGGGCATGCATTGGAAAGTAGTGTAATTTCTGTATCGATTCGGTACAATCATTTTTTAATCAATGATTCGAGTTTGCATTTAATAAATAGCCTGTTGCCTCGGATCGCAAAGAAAGAAAATAAATTTATGACACGCCGATACTCCGATATGAATCAGCACGACGCTTTATATAAAGTGGCTCGTGCTTATCCTGGTGGTTTAGATGCCTTAGCCGCGAAGATGCAGATGTCTGTCAATGTCTTGCGCAACAAATTAGCACCAGGCATAGAAACGCATTACCCCTCTTTTGAAGAAACCTCGGTGATTATCAGCCTATGCCAAGCGGCTGGTGTGAAAGATGCTCTGTTGCCGGTGCATGCTTTTTTGGCGCGGCATGGCATGGCGGGTTTTTTGGTGCCAGAACCGCAAGAGTTTACCGATGACGACTTATCACAAACAGTTTGCCGTGTCATGAGCCAGGTCGGCAATGCGGCAGAAGCGGTTTCTGAAGCGATGTTGGACAGAGTGATTACCAATGTTGAAGCAGATTTGATAGAACGCGAATTTCAAGCTGCTTTAGCGGCAATCGGCGAATGGCGCGCACGGATTCGGCAGCACCATAAGCCGACCTGAATGATCTTGGTCGCATGATGTCGGTTCCTATTTCAGATACTGCACCAACATCAGCTTCGCCACCGGTGCGACCTCAACCTAAGTCTCTGAGTGAGTTGTTTTGGTCTTTTACTTTGCTCGCCATGCAAGGCTTCGGCGGTGTGGTAGCAATAGTCCAGCGTGAATTGGTCGATAAAAAGCAATGGTTGAGTGCGGCTGAATTTGTCGAAGAATGGGCTGTTGCACAAGTCATGCCCGGTCCGAATGTCGTTAATCTTGCCATGATTCTAGGTAATCGCTTCTTCGGCTTGCGTGGTGCCTTGTGTGCCTTGGCAGGTATGCTGACTTTTCCACTGATCTTGCTCTTGCTACTGGCAATTTTCTATTCGCAAGTCGCCCAAAATTCAGGTGTGGTTGGTGCCCTGCGTGGTATGAGCGCGGTCGCCGCAGGCATGATAATCGCGAGCGGCTTGCGTCTGATTTCCGCTTTGCAAAAGCACCCTTTGGGCTGGGTCTTATGTGCTCTGATCGCCGTATTGTGTTTTATCGGCATCGCTTTTTTTCATTTCCCCCTGGTTCTTATTTTGTTGCTATTAGGGGGTGGTAGCACTGCACTGGTCTACCGTCAACTTAAGCAAATTAAATCAGGTGCAGAGTCGGCGGGAGACGCGGATGCCTGAGTTCAGTCAAATTGCTCTGACACTGAGTTGGTTGGATTGGTGCAACTTGTTTTTGCATTTCACTTTGTTGTCTTTGCTATCGGTGGGCGGCGCTGTTTCCACTTTGCCTGACATGCATAGGTACTTGGTAATGCAGCAGCATTGGATCACGGAGGCGCAATTTAATGCTTCTGTCACATTGGCGCAAGCAGCGCCTGGGCCGAATGTCTTATTTGTCGCCTTGATGGGATGGCATGTTGGTGTGAATACAGGAAGTTTATGGGGAGGACTGCTAGGCGTATTGATTTCCATGGCGGGCATCATTTTGCCAAGTGCAACTTTGACTTTGTGCTTTGCAAACTGGAGTCATAAGAATCGCGACTTAATTGCCGTGCGCAGTTTTAAATTGGGTATGGCACCTGTTGTTATTGGTTTGCTGGTGGCAACGGGTTGGCTTATGGCGAGTGCGCATAGCAATTGGCGAATCGACTGGCCAGTATGGTGTGTGACCGCCTTGTCCGCCATCGTCGTGTGGCGCACCCGATTGCATTTACTTTGGTTGTTGCTGATCGGTGCCATACTGGGTTGGCTTGGCCTGATTTAATTTCACATTCTCAGCGGCTATCGCCAAGCATCAAGATTTTATTGGCAGGCTTAAGCGCACTTCTAAGCCACCCTCGGGCAAATTGCTTAAGCTTAGTTTGCCGTTATGCTGGCGTGCGATATTCAGTGCAATGGTCAATCCCAGCCCGGTCCCTCCGGTTTCACGCGAGCGCGAAGTTTCCATGCGATAGAAAGGTTCAAAGACACGGGTTTGCTGATCGACCGGAATGCCGTTGCCTTGATCGCGCACGCAAATATGCAACCATTGTTGCTTCGCTTCTGTGCTTTGAATCAAGTGCAGTTTGGCGCTATGTCCGTATTTGATGGCATTGTCTAACAAGTTATTCAGGCAGCGGCGTAAGGCCTGAGGTCTGGCCATGACGGTGGCTTTAGATTTGTCGAGTAAGCTGACATCATGTCCTGCATCGCTGGCATCCGCGCAAATACTGTCGAGTAAAGAGTCGATATCGAGCGCTTGTAATGCTTCATTGCTATCCATACTGCGAGCCAGATCTAATCCTTCTTTGACCATCATTTGCATACTGGATAAGTCGCCCACTAGCTTGTCGTGCAACTCTTGGTCGTTCACTTTCTCCAAGCGCAGCCGTAAGCGCGTCAAGGGTGTTTGTAAGTCGTGGGTAATTGCCGCTAGCATTTGTGTGCGTTGCTGGATATGGTCACGAATTCGCAATTGCATGGAGTTAAAAGCACGTGTGGCCTGTTGAATTTCTTTCGGTCCGTGCTCTGCCAGTGCGGGACGATTGATATCGTGACCTAAATCGGTTGCTGCCTGCGCCAATTGTTGCAAAGGACGTATGGTCATGCGTGATACGAACAATGCCAGACCAGCGATGCAAGCTAAAAACAGGCCGAGATAGAAGTAGGTTTCCGGTTGTATTGGGGCAGTGGGCGGACGCGCAGGGAAAATCGTCTGATGTAGTCCGCTGCCATCATTCAATACAAAAATCAGCGCTTCACAAGCTTCGGCCGGGCCACGATCATCGCTGCGCATCAGGCAGTTTTCTGGCGCGGGCGGCAGCGGAATAATTTTGAATGATTTACCCAGACGCTCGCTGAGTGCAATGCCATAAGGCGTACTCGCTTTATACTCAGGCACATTGGCTGGGACGGGGACTACTTTCAATCCAAAACGATGAATCGCTTTTAACAAGCCTTCGCGATTTGCAGCCGGTAGTGCATCAATCGCCTGCACTAATTGTTCTGCATGTTTGGCTCGGTCGGCGCGATAATTATTACGCTCATTGCTAATCGTATTTTGACGCTCGCCAAATGCCAGCCACCACGTCAGCGCGGCTGAGCAAATAATGCCAAATAAAAGTACTGAAAAAATTCGACCTGAGATGGAGTCAAAGCGAGAAATGAATCGAAAATTGAAGCTTGCCATAATGAGATTACATCATCCGGTGAATGCTAGTGGGTTTCCGCAGTGACGTTGACGGATAGCACATAGCCACCATTGCGCACTGTTTTAATAATTTGTGGAGAGCGTGCGTCTTCACCGAGTTTTTGGCGTAAGCGACTGATTTGAATATCGATAGAACGATCAAACGGATCGGCATCGCGTCCTTGTGTCATATTCAATAGCTGATCGCGATTGAGTACAGTATTGGGTTGTTCTAAAAAAATATTTAATAAACGGTATTCTGAGCCAGACAAGGCGATTACTCGTTCATCCGGACTGATTAAGTGACGTGCGACTAAATCCAGTGTCCACTCACCGAAACGTAATTTTTTGGGACTCTCATCATGCTCGCTCCCGCCATTGTTTTGCGTACGGCGTAATACACTACGAATTCGGGCCAATAGTTCACGTGGCTCAAAAGGCTTAGGCAAATAGTCATCGGCGCCCATCTCCAAGCCGAGAATCCTATCTAAAGGCTCACCACGGGCAGTTAGCATAATGACAGGCAGATTGGATTTGGCGCGCAAATTTCGACACAAGGTCAGGCCATCTTCGCCCGGTAAATTCAGGTCTAATACCAGCAGATGCACAGGGTTTTTTTCTAAGCAACTCCACATAGCGTGACCATCCGCCGCCATCAAGGTAGTGTAACCATGTGTTTCCAGATAGTCCGCCAATAAGCTGCGGATTTCCCGGTCATCGTCAACAATTAATACAGTATTTTGTGTATCCATGATTCTATTATCTGATAAGAGGATGTTGCCGGGCGCTTGATTTTGTATCGACTTGTTATCATAAATTGAGATTGAAACAATATGACACATGCAGAGCCAGAATTACTTCTACAGTGCTTGTTCGGGTTACAGATCGATACACATTCAACTTAGATTGTCACTTCTTACTTACATTTGAAGCGCAATATGTGCGATATGTGCAATGCACATGACTAGGTCTAGTTCAACGCAGCCAGTCTTTTTATGCATTTAAAACTTAAAGGATAACATCATGAAATCGATAAAAAATAGTTTGTATCTAGGTTTAACCGTAATTTCTTTGAGCCTGGCCTCATCGGTGTTTGCACAGCAGAGTGCCACGCCACGTCCCCCCATGGATCAAGCCAAGATGATGGAGAAAATGAAGGCAGGTATGGAAAAGCATCACAACATGATGCACGACAAATTGAAGATCACTGCTGCACAAGAAGGCGCTTGGAAGACTTTCATCGAAGCGACCAAGCCCACCATGATAGAGCATGGTGAGGAAATGCGAGCTGACAGAAAAGCAATGGAGGGCTTATCAACGCCTGCCAGAATGGAAAAAATGTTAGAGCATTCGAAAGAACGCTTGGCACAAAGGCAAAAACATCTAGATGCACTGAAAACGTTTTATGCCGTATTGACACCAGAACAGCAAAAAATCTTTGATGATAGCCATCAACGCATGCGCCATCGCATGCAACGTGGCATGCAACATAGAATGCAAGAGCGCATGCACGATCGTATGCACGGACGCATGCAAGGTGGTGCTCATGAACGTATGGAAAAATAAATTCTTTTTGGTGTATCTCAGTTTGGTATGACAAAGTATTTGTAAGCATTTTGCCTTGTTCCGCTAAAATGGAGGCTTAGGCCTAAGCTGGCACGCATAAGTATCGATGTTATGCGCCCCCAAACAGCCTCCATTTTTTAGGCGATTACGTCATAGCGTTTTCGATCAGTTTCAGAAAACCAATGCCGTCTTTAATCGCTACGCACTATGATCCTAAAAACCTCAGTTGACCGCATAATGGCGTCTTGGAAGGCGCATGAATATTAACTTTTACGGTACTTTTTCTGTTTACCAATTGGGTGACAGTGCTACCAATTCGATTGCGTACCTTTTTGCCTTTCTGAACTTCGTTGCTCCTACTATCAAGGTGAAGTTTGCTTGCTCGTCACGCTTCGCCAGAATCATGCGGAAATACAGACTAGAACTCGTCCAACTGAGGATTCCAGGATGATAAATTCCACTTCGTTTGAGCGTCAGTCTGGCAACAAGAGCATGACCGTGTCTGCGACTACAGCAGGGTCCATAGTTCCATTGCCAGAGTCAGCAATAGCAACCGCAGCACGGCATTTAGGTGATGTATTGCGTTTGTGTTTTCAACATCCTTCTGCTCATGCTGCGGTCGTGGTATTCGATCTCCGTACCGATTTATCGACGGCTTTGATGCAAGCTTATCGTCGCTGTTTGCCAGACGCAGTCTTTATTAATTTTGATGACAACACGCCGCAACAAGTGTTGGCCAGTTTTGAGAATTTGGTCGCGGGTGACTTAGTCGTTTTGGTGCAATCGACGAATTTCCGTATGGACGCTTACCGCATTCGTGTTGAATTATTCAAACGCGACTTGAAAGTGATAGAGCATCCGCATCTGGGGCGTATGCCCGGCGAGCAGGCTTTAGCTTACATCGATGCTCTGGCTTACGACATTGACTACTATCGCGGTGTAGGGCGGGGCTTAAAACGTTTGATTGATAATGCACCATGTGGCATGGTCGATAGTGGTGAGGGCGCACAATTGGTGTACGCTTCGCCGTTCGAAGAGGCCAAGCTCAATATCGGTGATTACAGCGATATGAAAAACTGGGGCGGCCAATTTCCTATCGGTGAGGTATTTACTGAAGCAAAAGATCTTCAGGCAGTGAATGGCCGTGTGCGTATTTTTGTGTTTGGTGACACCAGTTTTTCCGTGAACAAACCTCCCCAACCGATTACGCTCGTGATTGAACAAGGGCAAGTCGTTGACGTCATCGATTCGACTCCCGCTTTTGATGAAGTGATTGCACAAATTAAAGCCGATGAATCGGTAGTGTGGGTGCGAGAATTAGGTTTTGGCCTGAATCGGACTTTCAATCGGGAACGTCTGGTCAGCGATATTGGTACCTATGAGCGCATGTGCGGCATCCATCTCTCTTTGGGCGCAAAACACGGTATTTATGGCAAGCCCAATTTTAAGCGCGGGGACGGCAAATACCATGTTGATGTATTTGCTGTGACTGAATCCGTTACTTTAGGCGAACAAGTCGTGTTTCGCGATGGCGCCTGGGTCGTGTAGGTAGTCGATCTTGAAAGTGGGGTTACATAGCAGATTTAATAATGTGGTGGGCGTTCATCTACCACGCTTTGCCTTTGATTCGCCGTGATCGCCAATTCGCGCAGTCGTCCTGCCAGTGCGACACAGAGTTTTTCTAGCTCATCGATTTTCTTTTGTTGTTGATAGACTTGGGTATTTAAAGTATCGACCAAGTCATCTTGGCGACTCAAACGAATTTCTAAATCGATGATGCGTTCTTCTACACTCATATGGCTTCTCCGGTTACGCAAATCAGGTGGTCGATAGCGAACACCTTCATCATTTTAACTGATGCTAGATAGTTTCTAAGACTGCTTTGCAGCTGCGGCTATAATATTGGCTGTTAATTTGAGGTCAATACCTTGCAATGAAAAATCTCCCCATTCGTCAATTTATACAATTTGCCGCTGTCGGTTTGTCCGGAACAGCTGTGCAATATGCCTGCATACAAATCGCGGTGATGTTGCAATTGAGCTTATTCAATAAGTCGGCGGCAGTGACCGGTTCAGCCATTGGTTATTTGTTAGGATCGGTGGTCAATTACATCTTGAATTATTTTCTGACCTTTGCAAGTGGTAAATCCCACATGGAAGCTGCCAGTAAATATTTCACCGTGTTGGGTGTGGGCTGGTGTATTAATCTGGGCTTAATGACGCTTTTGGTTGAGCACTGGCAGTGGTGGCATTGGTACGCTCAAGTGCTGACCACGGGATTGGTCTTATGCTGGAATTTTGGCGGTAGTAAATTGTGGGCGTTTAAGTAAAACATTTTTTGGGCGGTTGACTCCGACTCGCAGCTTTTCAAGTATCAGGTAGAATCCAAAATCACAGCTCGCTCACCACTAGGGTGAAATGTAAACTGGAGAGAGCTTATTCAATTAAGGGGGCGTGGTGTTTAAGAATTTGCTTAGTAAAGTGTTCGGTACATCACAAGGCGTTGCCACATCAAGCACCGCCAAAGTTGCCTCTAACGATGGCTTAGTGCAGCCCGGCAATCTGACGCAAAGTCAGGATCCTTTATTCGGCGTCAAAAAAGGCGGTAAAGAAGTTGCTTCCAAATTATTTGCAGCGATGTCGACCGATAATGGCATACATCTGGAATCGCTACTTAGCGCCTTAGGGGCATTGGCGGGTTATGCCTGTCAAATGAGTGTGCGTGAAGTATTTATCGTGCAGCAGGGACGACCCGAGAAAGAAGTCTTCATCGTGGTGAATAGTAAGCAAAATGGCGTGACTTATTATTTTGGCGACTTACTGAATAAGCCTTTGGCCGAAAGCCGTTATTCGGTCTGGTCGCTCGCATCGGGAGCCGCCCAAAAATTGGGGCTGCAGCAGTTGATCGATTTGCACGATATTTTTAAACATGTGACTGATACTTTAGGGAGTGCAGAATTTGGCCTGCCACGTACAGCGGCAAGCCATAGTGCAAAAGAAACGCCACTAAATTATGTGAGTTTTTTGTGGCCAAAGTTATTCCCCCTGGCCCAAAGTTTTTGTAAAAGTCCCAGTGATTGGCCGGTAGTATTTGGCGTCGCGATTCAAGAAATACTGTTTGCCAGCAAGGGCTTAATTGAACCTCAGTTGGCGCTGAGTATTGTGATGGAAAGCGCGATACCTATGTCTAAGATTTATATACCGGATGCGCTTTATGATGGCGCGGTTTAGATCTAAAAATAAGGGCTGACTAGTCTATCTATGGAAATTTGTAAGTTCGATGTAATTTTGGATTTATATCATTATTTGAAGCGGGATCGTTTCGTGTTTTTTCGGTGAATCGCACGGATACTTGTATTTGCCAAATCCTATTCAGTGTTAAGATAATTCCATATTTCTGTATTGCAATTACTTTCTGCGGAACCAATCTAGTGAGATGAAGGTTTATTTATGTCCATACCGTACGTGAATACCATGAAATACCTAGTTGTAGCCTGCGCATTTTGTTTGTCCTGTAGCGCTCTGGCGGATGTCCGTAGCGACATGGCGCGACTGGAAGCAATTCAAATTTTATCGGAAAAAGATAATCAGGCTGCCTTAAAGCAGTTGAAAGAGTTCTACGCACAATTCAATCCACAAACTGATTACTACGTAAAAGTCGATACCTTACGCGAGCTGTCGTCGGCTTACTATGATGCGGGGGATTTGGCGGCCGGTGATCAAATTCAGGCAGAAATCCTCAAACTGGCGAATGCCAATAACGATAAAGAAGTGATCGCATTAATGCAATTGTCGGCAGTCTATAAGCTGCGAGATGAAGGTAAGTTCGATCAGGCCATCGCTAAATTGGATGATATTGCTAGCGTCTTGAAAGGCTCTGTTCGTCCTGACAATTTGATGCGTCTAGAGTTGTCTTATGGCGCTGTATATCATGCTGCCAGTAAATTTGAATTGGCTTTGCGTCACTATCTGGCAGCATTGCAGATTACCGAAAGCCTGACGCAAAAAAAGTTAATTTCTAAAATACGTCGCTTACAGACTTTAGCTGGCCTGTACTTGACCATGCAAAACCCAGAGCAAACACTGATAGTGACTAATGAAGCCCTGGTACTTGCAGCACAGGTCGATTCGCCAAGACTAATCGCTAGTTTGAGACTGAATCAAGCGATGGCACTAGGTGATTTGAAACGTTATCCAGAGTCTTTGGTTGCTTATGAGCGTTCTTTAAAAGCGGCACAAGAAGCGAATCTGCCTAAGTTGGAAGCGCTGATTTTGAGCAATATCGCAGATTCGCACTTGCGTACTCATAGTTTTCCTAAAGCAGAAATAGTAGCCCGCCAGGCATTGGTCAAAGCGCAGGCCATTAATGATGAATTGTCGATTAATAATGCCAAAGCAAACATAGGCTTTGCTTTGGGCGGTCAAGGCAAGGTCGCTCAGGCGATGGAGTACTTGAATCCTGTTTTGCAACACTCTAGGGAATTAGGTGATAAGGCAGACATTGAAGCTACCGTCGGCGAAATTAGCCGTATGTATGAAAATGCCAAAATGTATAAAGAAGCGTTGGAATACACTCGAGAGCAGCAAAAGATCAGCAACGAATTATTCCGTGCTGATCGCGCCAAGACGGTGGCGACCTTGCAAGAACAGTTCGATGCGGATCAGAGAAAGAAGCAAATTGAATTACTAGCGCGTGAAAATGAAATCAAAGACGCGGACATTAAGAACAGTCGCTTGCAGCAAATCATTACTTTGCTCGGCGCCATGGTTACGATTATGGTTGGTGTGTTTATCTTTATGTTGTATCGCAAAGTGAAACAAACTAATGCCAAATTGGAAGAAGTGAATCAGCAGTTGGAATTCCATTCCGTGCGGGATCCTTTAACGGGACTCTATAACCGCCGTTCCTTCCTGGAGTTGATGCATCAGCGTGATACCAGAGTGCCGGAAGAGCGTCGTGAAGATGACGACGATAATCCTGATTGTTTAATGATTATGGATATCGATCATTTTAAACATATCAATGATACCTGGGGCCATTCAACCGGAGATGCGGTTTTGATCGAAGTGGCAAAGCGTTTGCGCAGTGCGGTGCGTGATTCAGACATGACGCTACGTTGGGGCGGTGAGGAGTTTTTGATATTCGCACCCAAGACTAAGCCTAGTCAATTAACGCCTATGGTTGAACGTGTACTGCGCTCTATAGGCTCAGTTCCGGTGATGGTGGGTGATAATAAAATTCCTGTTACGGTTAGTGCCGGTTATATTTCCTTGCCGTTCTCGGGTGTGCCAGAGGAAGCCTGTAACTGGGAAAAGGCGATGCAGTTGGCCGATATGGCCTTGTATCTCGGGAAAATGAATGGGCGTAATCGTGCTTATGGTTTATTGAGCTTGCTCGTTCCTTATCAGCAAGCATTGCCTGAATTGGAAAAGGATTTTTCTGCGGCGATTAAACAAGGCATGATAGAAATTGCGGTGGTGAATGGCCCCGCTCAGGAAGTTAGCGTAGCTTAAATTTTTTGTGGCGCCTCTACTTATTCGAGCGGCCAAGATCTAAGCAAAGAAAAGATTTTTTAGGGAAATTCAGAAAAATCACTTAGTCCCCCTAGACAAACTTCAGAATCTTACCTATAATCTTGTTTCTGTATTCGTTGGTGACAAAACGAACGGTTATTTGAACTAAGCAAGTAGTATATGGGTGCTTAGCTCAGTTGGTAGAGCGGCGCCCTTACAAGGCGTAGGTCGGGAGTTCGAGCCTCTCAGCACCCACCATCAAATAACTGCTTGATGCAGACACGTTTTAAAAACGGAGTGGTAGTTCAGTTGGTTAGAATACCGGCCTGTCACGCCGGGGGTCGCGGGTTCGAGCCCCGTCCGCTCCGCCAAGTTGTAATAAAAAACGCGCTAAGGCGCGTTTTTTTTCGTCCGTGCAAAATAGACGGCGCAAAAAAAATGCCAGCATTTGCTGGCATTTTCTATTTGGCACTTGAATTTGCTTTATGCAGCTAAAGGATCTGCCAACTGACCACCCAGAGAATAAACGATGTCATCTATCATTTTCGCCAATTCCGAGGTCATCAGCAAAAAGTCCGCATCAAAGCGTTCATTCTCATCCGCAGTACGTTGATCTTTGTCCTCATTCAAAATATCCAAAGGCTTGATACGTTTGATAGCCAGATTTTCTGACAATACGAAGGAAATTTTGTCATCCCAGGTCATCGCCAGTTTCGTGCATTGCTTACCTGCTGCAATATGACGTTGCACATCATCCGGATCAATCGAATGACGCACATAGCGTACCGTTGCCTTGTCTTCAGTGTGCGCGCGCAGCTCAGTGTCCTGATCAATGGTGAAACCCTTAGGCGCTTCGTTGCCAGCTAACCAATCGGTCATCGCGGTCTGTGGAGAAAGCTTGGTGCGCAAACTTTCCATAGGAATTTTGTCGCACTTCAAGAGTAATTTGATGACTTCATCCGCTTTGCTTGGGCTAGAACTATCGACAACGAGCCAGCCGTTCACTGGATCTATCCACACCCAAGTTTGACGGGTAATGGCAAACGCACGTGGTAATAATTCATCCGTGACACGCTCTTTTAAATCTTTCATGGCTTTACGGCCAGGAGCAAAACCTTGTTGCTCTTCCAATTCTTTGGCGCGTGCTTTGGTCACTTGACTCACTACCGAAGAGGGCAATAGCTTCTTTTCGGTTTGTAATAGCAGTAGCAATTGTTGATTCACGCTATGAATCAAGCGGTCGTTGCCTCGAGGAGAAGCCCAGCCTTCGCTTTGCATATCGCCCGAACCTGTATTAGAAAAAGATTGAGATCCCAATTGTGTATTCAATTGTTCAACATCGACTTTCCAAGGCGCAGGAAGACGGAAAACTTGTAAATTTTTAAACCACATGTGCAATCCAGATAGAGGAAAAGCGGCTCATTCTACACGTTCAGTGCTGCTCTCTGTATCCAAAATGTCAGGATTTACGAAACTTTAAAATAAATTTTGTGACCTGTAGTCGAAATGCTATTCGCCTTGCTAATCTTATGATTAAACCAAGGCTTAAGTCATATAATTGAGTAAGTACAAATTATTTTTGGATATGTAAATGAAACTACTTGGAATGTTCGCAATACTGTTTGGTATTGTTTGTTCGGATATAGCATTGGCTCAGAACGCAGGAATAAATAAGGATAAAAAGGCGCTAAGCAAACCGACTAAAGAACCTAACATCCAAAAAATCAATACCAGCGGATTTTCCTATGCCCTGGAGGCGGTACCTACGTGGGTTCAAGCAGTGGTTCCCAATGGAAAAGCCGAGGCTTTGGTAAATGCGCCTATTCAGATCTTATTAAGCGACGAACAAATTAAAGTCGAGAAGAATCGTGCTCTTTATTTCAATCATGTAGTAAAGCAAATCAACGCTAGCGCAGGATTGGGTTTGGCATCTCAAATCCAAATTGAATTTGACCCTTCATATCAAGAACTGATATTGCATAAGTTCGAGTTGATTAGAGGTTCGACCAGAATCGATAAATTCGACGTGAAGCGCGTCCAACTGCTGCAGAGGGAAAAGCAACTAGAAGCGCGGATGTATGATGGACGCGTCACAGCGTCTATTGTTTTAGATGATGTCCGGATTGGTGATGTGATCGAATATTCGTACACAGTGCGTGGAAGTAATCCAGTTTTTGATTCAAAATTTGCCTATGTAGACTATGCGGGAAGCTCTATTGGACCAACCGCGATGTATCAGTTGCGCGTGATTTATCCAGAGGAGCGGCGCATATACTCTCGTTTTTCAAAGCCAATTCAAGTGCAGAACATTAAGACTGAATTGGGTAACGAGTTAATCCTTACACACAAAAATATTCCACAAAATAGTTTCGAAGAAGGGGCGGCTGTCAGCGCCTATATACCTCAACTGGTGCAATTGTCTGAATTTGCTGACTGGGCTGAGGTTGCACGTTGGGGAGAGCAATTATTTGGTATTGCTTATTTGCAAAATGATAAGCTGTCTCAACATGTTGATGCATGGATGCAATTAGCATCGAATGAAGAAAAGTTAAATGCCGCACTCAATTTTGTGCAAAAAGATGTGCGCTACTTTGGCACAGAAATTGGGGTAAACAGTCACAAACCCAATTTACCGTATAAGGTCCTTGCTCAAAGGTATGGTGATTGTAAGGATAAAACGACGCTCCTCATTGCCTTGTTGAAAGCGATGAATATAGTCGCCAAGCCAGTACTTGTGTCCACTACATTTAGGGAAGATACGGGTGAGCTTTTGCCGAGTCCATTGGCGTTCAACCACGTCATCGCTCAAGTCGAGCTTGATGATAAACGAATTTGGCTCGATGCGACACGTGATCAGCAAAGTGGGCCTGCATTAGCGCGTGAGGTGCGCGATTACGGCAAAGTCTTATTGGCAGATGCTCAGGCAAACGAATTACAGCTAACACCTTCCTCCATTAAGGAACTGCACAGTGTAGTGGAAGACAAATTTTCCTTAAAGACGATGAAAAATGACGCAGTACTAATTTCCACCACGACTTATTATGGCGCTGTAGCTGAAGGTATGAGAGATTATTTAGCGCATACACCGATCTCAGAAGTACAGGCGAACTACGCTAAGCCCTATTTACGACCATATCCAAAATTACGCTTCAATGACGAATTGAAAATTCTTGAACTGAAAGATCAGAATGCAGTGCAATTGGTTCAGGCTTTTACGTTGCGCGAATTTTGGGCGTTTCAAAAATATGACATCTTGAAGGCTGAATTAGCATTTTGGAGCTTGGAGGAACAATTGAATCCGCCTAAAGACGTCAATCGAAAAACCGCATACAAAATTCCTTCTGCAGGTGTTTATCAGCATAAAATTATTTCTGAATTTTCCGAAGACTTAATGGATGCTTATAAGGAGGAAAAATTTGTGGATGGACAAGCAAATTTTACCTTGAATGGTAGTTATGTCGCTACGCCCAATCTGGCAACGTGGTCCAGCGAACTGCGTTATTTGACTAACACTGTAAGTCCCGCGCAGTGGCGCTCCTATAGCGATAAAATCAAGCAGGTACGACCTCGTTTCTTTGGGAATTTGCAGGCGCATGCCTTAACAAAAGAGAGTTTGCAAGATTTGGAGAAGGAAATAAAGTCGATCAAATCGAGTAGCCGTATGGTGACTATTCCACTACATGAGTCTTCAAAGGTTCTTGTTTTGTATATTAATGCGATGATTGCTTCAGGACGCTTAAGCCCAGAACTTAAAAAACAAGCGCTGACCGCGCGTGCTGAGGCGACTTTAAATTTAGGCTTATATGACTACAGTGTAAAGGATATTAATGAAGCACTTGGTCTTAGTGCTGAACCCGATTTAACCGTGTTGAAGATGGCTAGTTTGATAGCGATCGCAAAGGAAAGAGATGATGCTGCGAGTGATTTTATTAAGCAAATTGTTGAAGTCGCGCCGCATGATAAAGACATTGGTGAGTTGAAAGTGATTTTGGCTTATCTTCGCAAGGATTTCCTCGATGTAGTGTCGATGAGCGGTGAACAACTTGGGAGTCGCGAGACACAATATGCCTATTTGGGTTTGCTTCGCTACCTTGCAAATCGAGATTCTGGTGTTAATGATGAGTCACTCATCAAGCAACAAATTGATGATAAGTATTCCGATGAAATTGTCGCCGCATTGCTGCAATACTATTTAGGAAAAACATCAATGTCCCAATTGCAAGCACAGTTTGACTCACAGAACATTAACCTGGGTAGCTTATGTCAAATCTATTTTTTCGCTGGCGAGAAGATGCGATTAGATGGCGACTTGAAAAAAGCAAGGGAATATTGGAAGAATGCGACTGCATCGGGAATGGCGCATCGAATTGACTATATGATGGCAGCGCGTAGGTTAAAAGAATATCCGGAAAAATAAAGACATCTTCGATTTTAGAAATAATAAGATCAAGCAGAGATAAGGGCGTACTTATCTCTTTTTTGTTTTTACCAAAGTGGATTAAGAAAGTCGATTTGCGGTCAAAGTGCACTTTCATTTGATTGCATTAAAAGAAATTAACTCCATTTCATCCAAGAACAAATTATAAAATTGCTGGAAAAAATGGATGCGCCATACTCAATCTGAGGATAACCCAAGTCCTGCGGGTATAATGCTTGGATCATTTCTCCAAAATATTTGTATGTATCGTGATTTTCACGCACAGCAAAAACACCTATTCAAACATCATGTTAGCTCAGCAAAAATTAGACATACTCGAAGCAATAAAAGGCGCCGTCGCGCCAGTTCTTGCTGGTACTGAACTTAAACCTACGATTGCGCTGGAGCGCCCGCGTGATCCATCACACGGTGATATCGCTTGTAATATTGCGATGCAAATTGCTAAGCCTTTGAAAAAAAATCCACGTGAACTAGCGCAACAGATTGTCGATGCCTTGTTGGCACAAAATAATCCTTTGATCGCTAGCGCAGAGTTGGCCGGTCCTGGTTTTATTAATTTGCGTGTGACGGCGTCCGCCAAACAAGCCGTGGTCAAAACCATTTTGCAGCAACAAGATCAGTTCGGTAGAGGTACTAAAGGTTCTGGCAAGAAAGTGATCGTCGAATTTGTGTCTGCCAATCCAACCGGGCCCCTGCATGTTGGTCACGGTCGTCAAGGCGCACTCGGCGATGCATTGTCGGCGCTGTTAGAAGCACAAAGTTATCAAGTGACACGTGAGTTTTATTATAACGATGCCGGTGTGCAGATTGGTAATTTGGCGATGTCGGTGCAAGCGCGTGCCAAAGGTTTCAAGCCAGGTGATGCCGGCTGGCCAGAGTCGGCTTATAACGGTGAATATATAGCCGAAATTGCGCAAGATTTCTTAGCGAAAAAAACAGTGTCTGCCAGCAATGGCGAGCCTGTTACCGGTAGCGGTGATGTTGATGATCTTGATTCTATCCGTCAATTTGGCGTGACCTATTTGCGTAATGAGCAAGATATTGATCTGCTGGCATTTGGTGTAAAATTTGATAACTATTATCTCGAATCTTCGCTTTACACCGACGGCAAAGTTGAAGCGGCAGTCGCGGCTTTGATCGCGGCAGGTAAAACTTATGAGCAAGACGGTGCCTTATGGTTGCGCACGACTGAATATGGCGATGACAAAGATCGCGTCATGAAGAAGTCGGATGGCACCTATACCTATTTCGTCCCAGATGTGGCTTACCATGTCGTGAAATGGCAGCGTGGCTATAGCCAGGCGATTAATGTGCAAGGCAGCGATCATCACGGTACGATTGCTCGTGTGCGCGCCGGTCTGCAAGCCGTCAATCAGAGCATACCGCAAGGCTACCCAGATTATGTCTTGCACAAAATGGTCACCGTGATGAAAGACGGCGAGGAAGTAAAAATTTCCAAGCGCGCGGGTTCCTATGTGACGGTGCGTGACTTGATCGAATGGTCAGGCGGCGGTGATGTGCAAAAAGGGCGTGATGCCGTGCGCTTCTTCCTGATTTCACGTAAAGCGGATACCGAATTTGTATTTGACGTTGACGTTGCTTTGGCCAAGTCCGATGAAAATCCTGTGTACTATGTGCATTATGCGCATGCACGGATCTGCCGTATGTTGGCGCAGTATAGTGAGTCCGACAGCGATTTAGCTGCTTTAAAAGACGTGGATTTATCGCCTTTGATGGCAGCGCGTGAAGCCTCATTATTGCAAAAGCTGGCTGAGTACCCTGAAATGCTGGAAAGAGCCTTGGAAGAGCTCGGCCCGCATCAGGTGGCGTTTTATCTACGTGATTTGGCCGGTGAATTGCATAGCTATTACAATGCGGAGCGTGTGCTGGTCGATGATGAGCCAACCAAACTGGCACGCTTAGCGTTAATCTTGGCAACCCGTCAGGTTTTGCGTAATGGCTTGAGTTTGATCGGAGTTTCCGCGCCGAATCAAATGTAAGCAGGTGATATAGGCAGCGTAGAAATCCTTACAAACAAAGAAAAAATAGCCTCGGATAGGAGAGACATGAGTTCGCAAAAAGTTTTTGGACGACGCCAATTAGGCAATACTTTGACTGGCATCATTATTGGTTTGGTAATCGGATTAAGTATCGCGGTAGTGGTGGCTTTAGTGATTACCAAAACGTCCACGCCATTTACTAATAAAAATGGTAAAAACGATAAGGTAGATCTGCCGGTAGCGCAGATGCAAGATCCGAACAAACCTATGTATGCGAGTAAAGATGCCGTGAATCAGGCCGCCAAAGAGGTTGCAGATAGCAAAGCTGCCGAGGCTTTAAAACCTGCTGTGGTGGCCGCTACGCCTGCATCAGTGCCAGCAGTGACTGCTTCTGCGCCAGTAGCTCAGGCGCTTGCTGCATCTAAGCCGGATGTTGTCGATGATAAATACATTTATTTCTTACAGGTTGGCGCATTTAAAGAAGTCGCAGAAGCAGAAAGCGCTCGTGCCAAGTTAGCGCTGGTTGGCGTTGAGGCTAGTGTCAGTGAAAAGAATAATGAAGGTGCAGTATTGCATAGAGTGCGCGTTGGCCCATTTGATCATGTTGATGCAATGAACAAAATGCGTACTAAGTTGTCAGAGAGTGGCGTGGATACCGTCATTGTTCGCAGTGCCAAGTAAATATCGATTCTGCAGTCTATTTTAAGAGGAAATTATGCGTCTATTTCGTCAGTTGTTATTGATCAGCTTAAGTTTTATCGCCATCGCAGCCAGTGCACAAAATGTACCTCGTTTGGGACAAGAATACACGGTACTGGATCGTCCGCAACCAGTTGAAGCGGGCAAAAAAGTCGAGGTCACGGAATTTTTTGGTTACTTCTGCCCCGCCTGTAATGCGTTCGAACCGTACCTGGAAGGCTGGATTAAGAAGCAAGGTGATCGTATTGTTGTAAAGCGTGTGCACGTTAATTTCCACGAACTGGTTACCCAACAAAAGCTGTATTACACCTTGGAAGCAATGGGTAAGGTAGATGACTATCAATTAAAAACCTTCAATGCTTTTCACGTAGATCGCAACCGTTTATCTACCGATGCGGAAGTGATGAAATATGTGGAAAAAGTGGGTCTAGACAAGAAAAAATTTGCCGATATCTACAGTTCATTTGCGATTCAATCGAAACTAAGCCGTGCGGCACAATTGATGAGCGACTATAAAATTAATGGCGTGCCTACCGTCGTGATCGATGGACGTTTCGTCGTTTCTCCTGCTGACTTACATGCAAAATCACGCAATCCATCGACTGATCCTGCTACCCACGCGGGCCTGAAAGTGATGGATTGGGTAGTCGAAAGAGTCTATCAAGAAAAAAATCCAGCCAAAGCTGCACCTGCCGCTACGCCGACAGCACCAGCGCCTGCCACTAAGAAGAAGTAGGTTCTTAATCTAGCAATTGATAGCAATTAATTGATAGCAATTGCCAGTAAAAAAATCCGTCGTTTTGGCGGATTTTTTTTGTATCGAAGCTTGTCGATGCCAATAACGCACATGCTAAATCGCAGATGAAATGGAAATAATATGCAAGCCGTTTTTATTACTGGTGCTTCATCAGGTTTAGGTGAGGCCTTGGCCAGAGAGTATGCGCAGCAAGGTGCGATCTTGGGTTTGGTTGGTCGCAATCTCGAACGCTTACAAGCATTGCGAGATAGTTTGCCGCAGCCTGAGCGCCATGTCTTGTATGCAGTCGATGTCAACGAACATCAAACCTTGCAAGTCGCAGCCCATGATTTCATACAGCACGCTGGCAAAGTACATGTAGTAATTGCCAGCGCAGGTATCTCGGTTGGCACACTGAGTGAATTGAGCGAGGATTTGCCTGTGTTCCGGCGCGTAATGGAAACTAATGTGTTAGCCACAGTCGCTACTTTTATGCCATTTATTGAACATATGAAGCAGCATGCACAGCAAGAGCCTTGTCGTTTGGTTGGGATTGCCAGTGTGGCTGGCATACGTGGTTTGCCTGGAGCCAGTGCTTACAGTGCATCCAAGGCGGCGGTAATCAGTTATTGTGAATCTTTGCGTGTGGAGTTACGAAGCAGTGGTATCAAGGTCGTGACAATTGCACCAGGTTACATCGATACGCCTATGACGAAAATTAATACTTACGCTATGCCATTTTTATTGCCGGCACATAAGTTTGCCAGCAGGGCTGTGTCGAGCATCACAACAGGGCTTAGCTACCGCGTTATTCCATGGCAGATGGGGGTAGTGGCAAAAATTTTGCGTGCATTGCCTAACTTCGTCTACGACATGGCGTTTTCTAATGCGCCGCGCAAAGCGCGTGAAACCAAATAGCGGATATGAGTACAAAATTTTCTGATGTTAATCCTAGGACTGGTTTAATTGATGCTTATGGTAATTCTCATCGTGCCATCCGTTCAGGTGAGACTGTGCGCATCGTTTGTCTGGTGCCCTCGATTACCGAATTATTGTGTGATCTGGGCCTGCATCAGAGTCTGGTTGGCCGTACCGGATTTTGCATACATCCTAGACACTTAGTACAAACGATTCCTAAAATCGGTGGTACCAAGGATGTGAATATAGAAAAAATCCGCAAACTGGCACCAACGCATTTGATCGTGAATATCGATGAAAATGAAAAGCCGACGGTCGAGCAATTAGCCGAATTTATTCCACATGTGGTGGTCACGCATCCGATTACGCCGCGCGATAACCTGACTTTGTTTCGTTTGTTGGGGACGATATTTAATGTCAGCCAACGTGCTGAAGCATTGTGCGATGCGTTTGAAAATCAATGGATACAATTGCAGACCGTTCAAAAACTAAATGCACAAGCGCGACAGGTGTTGTATTGCATCTGGAAAGACCCATGGATGACAGTCAGTCGCGACACCTATATCGCACATTTGTTACAGGCTCGTGGCTGGCAACAATGGCAGTCTGGTCAGTCGCAGCAACGTTATCCAATCTTTGACTGGAGTGATGCGAGCTTGCAGCAAGTCGATGGTGTTTTGTTATCTACCGAACCGTATAGCTTTACGGTACAGCATGCTGAAGCCTTACAGCGTGAAATTCAAAAGCCTGTTATTTTAGTGGATGGTGAAATGTTGTCTTGGTATGGTAGCCGGGCGATTCAGGGCTTAAGTTACCTGGCGAAATTAGAGATATAGTTTGCTCTGAAAACAAAGGAAACATAAAAAAAGACCGCATAAAATACGGTCTTTTTTTATGTTGACACAGAGATTTCTGTGTCAACCAGCTCTTAGCAAGCTGAGTGCAAATGTTTAGAAACGATAGTTCAAAGACAGATTGTACATACGGCCTAACTGACTGAAATGAGAGCCATCATATGTGACCATAGAGTAGCGTTGGTCAAATGTGATGTTGTCAGATTGGATTTGAGTTGGTGTACGACCAGAGTAATCCAATGTTTTACTATCCAAAATCGCCTGACCTTTTGCTTTGTCACCAGCGGCTTGCAATTTCCATGATGGTGTCACGTTAAACATATTGTTCACAGCGAACGCCAAAGTCATGTTTTTGCTGATTTGGTAGTTGACAGAAAAATCCGTCACAGCTTTCGTTTTGAATACAACTTCCAGATTTTGATCCAAATCGGCATTTCTGAATTTAGTTGGACCAAATACTGTGTTGTTCAAAGAGAAGTTGAAGTCGTTGATATCATAATCAAAACCGATGATAGTCTTAAACTTCGGACGTGAAGTAAACATCAAAGCTTCTTGCGTGATATCCAAAACAGATTGATTCGCTTTAGCAATGGCAGCAGGATTGTTGACCGCACCATCACGCTCATTTTGCAAAGAGTAATTGCCTGACAGATTGAACGCTAATTTGCCATCGCCTAACTTCATATTTCTGTGATTGAACACATAATCAATACCAGAAGTCTTGCTATCTAAGGCATTCGCGAAGAAGCTCAAAGAAACGATGTTGGCTGCTTTCAGGATCTTATCCAATTCAGCTGTCGCATCGCCACTTGGTTTGATTTCTTTACCCAAAATAATGCGATCTTTGAGAGAAATATTGTAGTAGTCCAAAGTCATGCTGGTATCTTTGTTGGGCTTGTAGCCGATACCCAACGTGACGCTGGTGGATTTTTCTGCTTTTAGTTTTGGTACGCCCAGTGCTGTTGCTTCTGCCGATACGTTACTTGCCAAGCCAGAAACTTGAATTGAGCCGCCAGAGAATGAATACTGTGTTTTCTGTGTGTAGATCTGATGCAAAGATGGTGCACGGAAGCCGGTTGACAAAGAGCCACGCAACGTCACTTCATCACTCACTTTGTACTTGGCGCTTAACTTACCAATCGTCGCATTGCCGAAATCGCTGTAGCGTTCGAAACGTGCAGTTGCATCGACAACCAAAGCGTCGCTGACGTCAAACATCGTTCCGCCATATACACCGTAGTTGGAACGGGTTGATGTGAAGGAGTTGGTTGGTGTGTTACCAGCATAAGAATCGGCGCCAGAATACAACCATGATGCAGGCTCGCCTGCGAGCAATGTATATTGTTCTGCACGGATTTCAGTACCGAAATAAGCACTCACACCTTTGGCAATATCTTTTGAGAAGTCAGCATTGAAAACGGTATGGTTAAATTTAGAACCACCGGCATCAAAGCGGGTTTGACCATGCGGTGGTAATGGTGTTGTCTTGTTAGCGACTGCCGCTAGATAAGCATCTTCCATACCACGGTTCACGGAGTTAGTGACCGTGTACATTTGTTCATTGCCGCCGAATGTCAAGCTGACGTCAGATGACCAGCCAGCCACATCAAATTTAACGCCGACGGTAGCATTGTAATCCTTTAACGCCCCTAAGAAACCAGGGACATAACCTTGGTATGCTGATCCACTTGGGGTCAACAGACCATAGTCAGTTGGACGCCAGTATGGCGTACGATAGTTTGCGTAGCTGTCGATTTTCTTATCGATATAGGCTGCGTTAGCATACATGGATGCACCGCCGGCAAAATCATAACGTGTGTTGATCAGGAATTTTGCGGCGCGAGTATCCGGCGAGCCATTGATATTGCCAGCGTCAGGTTTCTTCGCCAAGAAGGCATTTACTTTCGCTAAGTCAGCTGCAAAGGTACTTGGGCCGTCGCCGAAAGTCGCTGCTTCACCACGCGCGCTGACTATGCCAGAGCGTGACGCTAAGCCATTCTTAGAAAAATCGACAGTCATATTGACGAAGCCACTATCACCCAAAGCCAAGCCATGATTGATACTGATTGCTTGCATTTTGCCGTCACCTTCGTGGGTAACGCCAGTTCTGCCAGTGATCGATGTACCTGTTGGGTTGTCTTTCAAAATAATGTTAACCACGCCCGAGATCGCGTCTGAACCGTATTGTGCAGAGGCGCCGTCACGTAAGACTTCAATACGCTTAATCGCGTCTTGTGGGATCGCAGAAATGTCCGCACCACTTTCACCACGACCTGGCGAAGTTTGTGTGTACACCAAACTACTGGAGTTTTTGCGTTTACCGTTAATCAAAATCAAAGAACGGCTAGGACCCATATTACGAATTTCGTAAGGATCAAGCAAAGAAGTTGCGTCATTGACGGGTGTTTGTACGGTATTAAAAGAAGGTACGCGGAATGCTAAAGCTTTGTCGAGTGAGGCTTGCGCTGTTTTTGTTAATTCTGACGCAGCCAAAATATCTACTGGCACTGGGGTATCAATCACGGTACGTTGGGAGCCGCGTGTACCAGTTGAGGTCACCACAACCACTTGTACTTCTTGTGGTGGGGTGGCTTTTTCACTTGTTTTTGCTGGTGTCGCTTCTTGCGCGTGCACCATAGAGCCTGTGGCTAATAACAAAATCGCTACCTGGACAGCGCTCTTTACAAACACCTCTTTTTTCCCGATTTTGTTGGATTCAGTTGATTTCTTGTTCAATTTTTTTCTCCCACTTATTTAGAAATCGCTACAGACGGGGTGCGTCATGCAACGTGCGTTTACAACTGGTATGCAGGTTTCGTCATTGAAACTGGCTGAGTCATACTACATGAGCACATCGTTTCCGAGCAAATCTGAACGCACACAGTGTTGTTTTTACTGTGCATTTATTGCAATTTAATGTTGCAAAGGCACATATATGTTTCTTTCTGGAAAATTAAAAACTACAGATTCAATCTTTTTACTATTGTCACTGTAGGCGAGAACAAAATGCTATATTGCTATGGTTTCGCGACGGCCCTGATTTGTGGCGAAACGGCAAATTTTGGTCGTGAATGGTCATTTGTGTAAGTTTCTAATTTATTGGGATGGGATATGGCGCAATTTTCAACGAAAACCATAGGCATAATTCTGTTGGCCGCCGCCGTAGGCGCAAGCGCCGCGGGAGCCTGGTGGATGAAAAAACAAAAACAACATCTTCCAGTCGGTGGTGATGCGATTGTTACCAATCCCAGTGCACCATTCGCGATGGGCAGTTGTACGGCGCGCTTACATGACGATAAACCGGCATTGGCAGTCATGTTTTCGCAGAGTGTCGATGCAGATCAAGCGCTTGATAAACTGATAGAAGTATCTGATCTTGGCGATACAAAATCAGATAAAGAGACGTCTAAAAAATCAGAAAAAGTCGATGCGTCAGCGACCGCCGCATCTAAGCCAATTGAATTAGTTAAAGGTGGTTGGATAGTCTCAGATAATCCGCATGTCTTGCTATTTCCTTTCGTCAAAGCAGGTCACAAATACAAAGTGAATTTGAGCGCAGCAATAGTCTCCAGTGCCGGTAAAAAATTAGATCAAGCGCAGACTTGCGAAGTGATCAGCGACGAGATGGCACCCTCTTATTTCTTCGCCAGCAAAGGTACGGTTTTGCCCGCAGGTTTGAATGGCGGACTGCCAGTGGTGACGGTGAATATTCCCGAAGTTGACGTGGAATTTTTGCGCATCTCGCCAGAAAACTTGCCGAAGTTCATTGATATGGTCGTCGGCAAAAATCGCGGACAACAAAGTGAAGAGGGAGATAGCGAGGGAGACGGCGATGGTGAGTATTACTACGACTATTACAGCAATCGTAATAAACTAAAAGGGCTAACCTCAGGCTGGCAACTCAATGCCTTACAAGGAATAGCTCATAGCGTGTATCAAAATCGCTTTGTCACCAATGAGGTGCCAAACAGCCGCAAAATCAGTTTCTTACCGGTAGAGAAAATTACCGAGCTTAAAGAGCCAGGCATCTATGTCGCTGTCATGCGCCGCCCTGGTTACTATGAATACGATTACCAGGTCACTTATTTTTACGTGAGTGACATTGGCTTGCACGTACGTCGCCAGCTCAAACAAACAGATGTATTCACGACTTCATTAAAAGATGGCAAAGCACAGAGTGGTATTGAGTTGGAAGTCTTGGGTGACGACGGCAAAGTTCTACTGCGCGGCAGAACCGATGGCGATGGTCATGGCGTTTTACCGGGTTTGCCGAATGGCGCTAAATTGTTATTAGCCAAGCGCGGCAAAGAAACTTCTATCATTGCTCTGCAAGAGCCTGGCCTGGATTTAGCCGAATTTGATATCGGCGGTCATTTGCCACGTGATGTAAAACTCTTCGCTTGGTCGGGTCGTGATCTGTATCGTCCGGGTGAAAAATTCACCGCATCCTTGATGGCGCGTACCGCCGAAGGTGTCGCCTTACCACCAGCACCTATCAAAGTCGATTTGAAAAAGCCGAGTGGTGATGTCGTTAGCTCTAGTATCTGGCAACCCAATTCTAAGACGCCGGGCTATTTGCAGAATACGATAGATTTGCCGCCCGATGCTGCAACAGGCAAATGGAGCTTGGAGTTCCGAGCCGATCCAACTGCGAAACGTCCGGACTCAATCTACACTTTCCAAGTCGAAGAATTTTTACCAGAACGCATGAAGCTGAGTTTGAAATCGGAGAGCACACCGTTGGCCGATACCAGCAGTTTTAGCGTGGCGGTGCAAGGCGATTATTTATACGGTGCGCCCGCCGCAGGCAATCGTCTGCTCGGCAGCGTGGCACAAGAACGTTTCAAAAATCCTGTTGCTAAAGAATGGCCGGGATTTATCTTTGGCGATTTTGCCGATGATACCAACAAGAATCGTTCTGAATTAGAAGAAGCCGCTTTGGATGACAGCGGTAAGGCCGAAGTCGATGTGCCTTTTACCGCGAATGCGAAATCACCATTGAAAGTGCGCGCCGCTTTTAGTTTATTGGAATCTGGTGGTCGTCCGGTCGTGCGCTCGATAGAACGCGTCTGGTGGCCAGCGCAATACATGATAGGCATACGCCCCTTGTTTGAAAAAAACGTAGCACGAGAAGGCAGTATGGCGGAGTTTGAAATTATTCGTGTGAATACTTCAGGCAAGTTCTCTGTACTCAAACAAGCACCGTTTAAATTAATACGAGAAGAGCGCGAATATTACTGGCGCTATGACGCGGGCCGCGGATGGCATTCTGGCTATTCCGAAGCGGAAGAAACCATACACGCAGGCGCTTTAGAATTAAAAAATCGTGCCAAACTCACCGTGCCGGTGAAGTGGGGACGCTATCGTTTAGAAATCACCGATCCCGAAACGAATCTAGTCGCTCGTTATTTCTTCTATGCTGGTTGGAATGCCCAAGATAGTGAAAGCGTAGGCAATCGTCCTGATCGGGTACGCATGCAATTAGAAGGCGCACCAGCCAAACCGGGTAACGATGTCACACTCAAGATCATCCCGCCACATGATGGGGAAGCCTTGGTCTTAGTCGAGGCTGATAAAGTGTTATGGAGTAAGCGCGTTTCTGTCAGCACTGACGGAACGACGGTGAGTATTCCCATTGATAAAGCCTGGAATCGTTCGGACATGTACATCTCTACTGTGGTATTCCGTCCCGGTAGTCAGGGCGATAAAGTAACACCTGCACGCGCAGTGGGTTTAACCTGGTTACCGCTGGCACGTGAAACACGCAAGTTGAAAGTAAGTGTGACGACGCCTGCGCAAGTCGAGCCAGAAAAACGCATGATCGCTAAAGTGAAAGTCGAGAATGCGGCGGGCAAAAAAGCGATGGTGACGGTCTCCGCAGTCGATGTTGGTATTCTGAATATCACCAGTTTTAAAACGCCAGATCCATTTGATTTCTTCTTCGGCAAACATCGCTTCAGCGCCGAGTTGACCGATATTTACGGCAAATTGATTGAGCGTATGGACGGTACGCCAGGCAAAATAAAATGGGGTGGCGACGCAGGCAAACGCGATATCAAGAGCATGCCTAAAAAAGTGAAGTTGGTTGATATTTTCTCGGGCCCCATACAGCTCAACGATAAAGGCGAAGCCGATGTGCCGCTCAATATTCCTGACTTTAATGGTACTTTGCGCGTCATGGTTGTTGCATCGACCGACGATGCTTATGGTAGCGCCGATAAAGAAGTCGTAGTCAGTGCACCTATCGTTGCCGAGATCGCGACGCCACGCTTTATTGGCCCTGGTGATACCTCGACATTCGCGCTCGACGTGACGAATATGATGCAAGGCGAACAGAGCATTAACATCAAACTCTCCGCTGATAAACTATTGAAAATCGCCGAGGGAGAGCGCAATGTCAAACTAGTTCCTAAGCAAAGAACTATTTTGCGGTTTAACGTAGAGCCGACTGAACCCTTTGGCCTGTCACGCATCAGTCTCGATGTCAAAACAACAGGCGCAAAGCCGGTCGTGATTCATAGGGAATTTGCGCTGCAAATCCAGCCGCCAGTACCACGTGAACAAGATGCACGTCGTCTGCGTATAGAGCCGGGTGCGACACAAAAACTCGATGCAAACATGATAGAACGTTTCTACCGTGGTTCAGCCACCTTGAGTGTCGCAATGTCGAATCGTCCACCATTGAATGTACGCAGCATCGTCAAGGGTTTGCTCGACTATCCCTATGGTTGTTTAGAACAAACTACCAGCGCCGCTTATCCCCATGTTTACATTGATGAAGAAGGTGCCAAAGCAGTTGGTTTAACACCGCATACACGCGAGCAGCGTGCCAAGTTTATCGAAGGTGCGATCAGTCGCATCGCGGGCATGCAAGGTGCGGAAGGCGGCTTCCGCTTGTGGAATGGTAACGACGGCGCTTACGAATTATGGCTGACGCCTTATGTCACTAGCTTCTTAGCGGATGCCCGCGAAGCTGGTTTTAACGTGCCAGAAGAAATGAGCAAGCGCGCACAAAAATGGATGACGGAAAAACTCAATGGCGCAGCGAATCAGTTCTCGCCATTGCCTGCCGCGCTTAAGCCTGATGCCAACGGTCGCTATGACTGGCGTGATTACGATTTGATTCGCAACAGTCATCAACGTTTTGCTGAATTAGCGCACATAGGCTATATGTTGGCACGTGATCAAAAAGCGTCTTTAGCATCGTTACGTTTGCTACACGACAGCTATCGTGATCGTGCCAAATCACCTTTGCCTTTAGTCCACCTTGGTTTGGCATTGCAAATGATGGGCGATCAAAAACGCGCTGAAGTCGCCTTTAACGACGCCATGACGAAACCATATGGCGTGCGTACCGATTGGGAATGGGATTGGCTTGGAGATTACGGTACGGCAGTGCGCGATCAAGCTATGTCTTACGCATTGATGTTGCGCCATAAAGTCACTCATCCACAACGTGAAACCATGTTGATCAACCTCGCAGATCGTCTTGGTAAGCCACGCGGCTATTTCTCCACCCAAGAACGGATTGCCTTATTCCTGGCAGCACGGGCAGCCGGAGGCTCCGTCACCGATCCGTGGGAAGTAGTGCTTAAAACCGCCGAAGGAAGCAACACCATCAGCTCAAAAAACAGCGAAAGTCGCAGCTTCGATCCCGCCTTGGCATTTAAGGGCATCACACTGGAAAACAAGAGTGCGAATCCATTGTGGATAGAACTTGAAGCCAGTGGCTATCCATTGAAATTGCCAATTCCAAGTGCAGAAAAAATCAGCTTAGAACGCAAATGGTTTACCGTTGCCGGCAAGCCATGGAGCGGCGGCAATCTCAAAGTCGGCGACATGCTGATCGTACGCGTCACCGCCAAGTCTAAACAAATCATCGAAGATGCGATGGTGATCGATCATATCCCAGCAGGTTTAGAGGTGGAAAATCTCAACATCTCACAAGGCCCGCAAGCAGGCGAATTCAGCATCGATGGTGTCAACCTCGCAGCGGCCATGGCAGATGAACGCATCAAGCATAAGGAATACCGAGACGATAGATTCGTTGCCGCGGTCAGACTCAACGGCAACCCTATCAATCTGTTCTACATGCTACGCGTCGTTACACCGGGACGTTTCCATGTGCCGGGGACCTATGCTGAAGATATGTACCGACCCGACATCCGAGCTTATGGACCTTCACCAGAGGCGGTGAATGTGCTTGATCCGCGGGGTGGGAAGTAGTTGGTTTGTTAGGTAATGCCTCAAGGATGCGTACATCGATATCGTCCTTGAGGTGTTAAATGACACTGCAAACTACGTCATTCCTGCGTGCTTTTAGCAGGAATCCAGTGACTTTCGTTGGTAAGGCAAGATGTCTAATTCATGTCTCAATATGACACACAGGGAAAGAAGGAGGTCGCAAATTGCGACCTCCTTGCATAGTTGAAATTTTCTAATTTATTATCATTTGTCTTTGTCAAGCATTATGTGAATTTCTGTCTACTTCTTCGTCAAAGCTATCACCACCATCACCGCAACAAACGCCAACAAAACCGCGCCCACGATTTTCTAGTAGGAGTAAGGGCGCTCACATCGTACTTCACCGGTTTGTCCGTTTACCAAAAAACGATAAGTCTTTTCACCATACTTGTAGGACGATAACCAAATCGGTAGCAGGATGTGTTTAAACTGATGTTGGAATAGCGTGAGCGCATGGCGGTGATGCGTTGGTGATCGCCGCCTATGTCGCGGCAGTTGGCGTCGACGAAGCCCGGCATCTGGTCATCGCGATAGGCCTATGCCTATCGAGATGTCACCCAGTAAGTCTGTCTGGGCAATGTTTAGCTAGCTTTTAGATATGAAAACTAAGACCCTATCAAAATTGACCGGTACTCTACCTGCGGCTGGATACCGATTAGTTCAGTGACCTCAATTGTCTTAGTTTCGCCGTCTTCTACATACTCCCGGTGGTGGTGTAATTGACGCCACGCTGTCTTCGATTAACTTTGGGGCTAAGGCCACTAGGAGGACGGCTCTATCTATGCCGGAACCTGCCATTTTTTAAGATGCGGAAAGGATAAGTATATCTATCGACGATTTGTTAACTTTCTACAAAGTTGACATCGTCATGTTTAAATAGACCCCAGGATGAATTGATATAGCGTAATTCATTTGGTCTATTTCTGAGACAAAATAGAAATTAAGCGACATTTAAATAGTGCTGTGCCGTAATTTTCTTGCTATGTAGAAAAAAAGAGCCGAACATGCATTGTCAGTTTGCATCTTTGTGTATCCAATGAGAAGGAGAAGTATCATGATTCATGCCGATCCACGCTTCAAGAAGTTTTCACCTTTCACACAAAACGCTGTTCTCTTCGCCTTGGCATTATTCTTAATATCGAATACCTTAACTTCCGTCGCTTTGGCGCAGGAGACAGGTACAGATTTCAAAATTACCGGGTTCGTTTCCTTGGTTGGAGGTAAAGTGATACAAGGCGATGTCAATGGCACTCCTGTCGCTGGCGCGAATTGTCCCTGCTATACCGCAGATTGGGGAAATGCAGGTGTCTATCGTGATAATTTCTCTCTCAAACCTGAATCTCGAGCTGGTATTCAGTTCAATTACAAACCGAATGCCGATTTCAGTTTGGTAAGCCAAATTGTAGTACGCGGAACCGATAACACACCAAATATTCAATGGGCTTATGGCGGATATAAATTGGATAAACATTGGGAAGTTCAGCTTGGACGTAAGCGAATTCCACTTTATTACTATTCGGATTTTCAGGATATTGGACTGTCCTATCCTTGGGTGAGTACGCCGCCAGAATTATATGGTTGGGAAGCGACCAACTACAACGGCGCCAGCCTGCGCTATAACAATAATTTCGGGGACACGAATCTTACAGCCAGCATTTTTTTTGGTTCTGAGAAAGTTAAAGATCCATTGTATTTGAGCTTGTACTATCCGAATAAATCTGAAGTGTCTTGGAAAAGTATCATCGGTGGTGATATGGAGTTGAACAATGGTCCGTTGACGGTACGTGGTGTCTACATGCAAGCGAATGCTCGTACTCAAGTCTTCGATCTCGAACAAGACGATACGGCGAAGCTCAGCGCTTACGGTCTATCCCTTAATCTCGATCTCGATAAATGGTTCATTTTGTCCGAAGTCACGCAGTTACGGCGCGACTTTAGTCTTGGCGGATACAGTTATAAAGCCCCAGCATTTACCTTAGGTGCGGGAGTGCATTTGGGAGATTGGACGCCTTTCCTCAACTATGCGGAATACAAGGAGAAGAGCTCTGATCTAAATAAGTATGCGCCGCAATCCTACAAGCGTTGGTCTCTGACTTTGAAATACGATCTAGATGCGAGTAGTGCGGTCAAAGCACAAATTGATCGACACACCGATGTCACCAATAATTTTGGTGGCAATGCCACGGTTCTACGCTTGAGTTACGACCGCGTATTTTGAGATAAGGAGAGCGGATCATGAAAAAGAAGCTACTTATCGCCATGAGTATGGCGACACTTTTGCTTAGCAGTATGAGCAACTTTGCGTGTGCACAAATCGCCGTGGTGGTGGGTGCCAAAAGTGCTGTCACTGGTATGAGCAAAGAACAGACCGCAGCCTTGTTTCTCGGGAAATCGAGTCAACTACCTGGCGCCGGTACGCCAGTGCTAGTGGATCAAAGCGAAACTTCCGAATTGAGGAAGAATTTCTATAGCAAGGTGGCTGATAAAACGCCAGGGCAGGTAAAAGCAATATGGGCACGCTTAGTCTTTTCTGGCAAATCTTCACCGCCTAGAGAAGCACTTACTAGTATTGAAGTCAAAAAAATAGTCGCTGGCAATCCAGATGCCGTAGGCTATATCGAAAAAAGCGCAGTTGATAACAGCGTTAAAGTTTTGTTAGAAATTGATTGATAAATCGTGTTGAATTGACAGTCACACCCGTTCCAAGGTGCGCTGATGTGGATCTTGGAATGGATTTTTTAAAAAATTGTGGGTGAACTAACGATAGATAGGGCAATAGGCCCTAGACCTTGTGCCGCGATTTATTTGGTTTAGCGGGAATGTACATAAGTGTTGGATAGATAGCTTATCTGTCGATCGGCTTACTAAAATTTAGAAACTGTAACGCCAAGAGAGCAGCGTTCAATCTATTTCTTCGTCAAAGCTATCACCACCATCACCGCAACAAACGCCAACAAAACCGCGCCCGCGATTTTCCAGTAGGAGTAAGGGCGTTCACCTTGTACTTCACCGGTTTGTCCGTTCACCAAAAAACGATAAGTCTTCTCGCCGTATTTGTAGGACGATAACCAAATCGGTAGCAGGATGTGTTTAAAACTGATGTTGGAATAGCGTGGCTGCATGGCGGTGATGCGTTGGTGATCGCCGCCTATGTCGCGGCAGATGGCGCTACGTATGGCGTCTTCCATGATAGCTCTGGCATCGACAAAACCGGGTTCTAACGCGACTTGATAAGCTTCGACCGTGAAGCCGGAGACATAGTCATCGCGATAGCCCTGTAGCTTACCCAGATTCCAAGGCGCCAGATTGTCGGCATATTGTTTCGGTAGCGTTTTAGAGGCGATCACTAAGACATCATCGAAACTGACTTGCACTTCACCGGCGGCCGGGTACCAATCTGTTTTGGTGATTTGACGTGTTTTGGTTTCACCGTCTTGTACATAGCTTTCGGTGACGGTGTAATCGACGCCGCGTTGCCCTTGGTAGGTGGTGTCAGAATCGGCGTCATAGGTCCAGTAGGGCGTGTAAATTCCTTTCAGTCCGCGCTCGGCGCGATAGGCGCGCTTGAGGGCGTTGGGGGCGAACCATAATCCATGCACCCAGTCGCTGAATTTTTTACGGGCGTCGCTTTCTTTGATATCGAAAGGCGCGATGGCCTTGGGTTGAATCTGGCGCTTGGCGTAGGCGTTGGCGGCGATCATTGGTGCTGCGCAAAATGGACAACGATCCGAGACGATGTTTTGTCCAAACTGCGATTGCGCACCGCATCCCGTGCATTTAACGGTCTGCTGTTCGATGGCCGCTTCATTGCCCGCTTGTTTGCTCAGAAAGGCTTGATAATCTAATTCTTCGTAGGCAATTTCCTGTTCGGTTTCATTGGCTTCGATTTGATTTTGATTGCCGCAATAAGGGCATTTGAGTGCCAACTGGCCCGGAGCGAATTCAAGTTTGGCACCGCATTGGGTGCAGGGATAAGTTTTGGTTGTCACAAGCGGGTCCAAAAAAAACGATGACGGTCAGGGCGAAATTGATGCGATCTTACATCGAACGATATTCATTCGATGTGAGATCGGTACTGCCAATAGTTTATTGTGGTGGTAGCGGTGGGGGCAATGCCGCAAACAGATCTTGCAAATCTGTCTGATCACCAGCTTTCGCCCATGCCGCCATACCTTGGCGCCAGACCAGACTGTCGCGTGTTAAGGCGCCATTGGTGACCTGTGTTTGCAATGCTGTGCGCTCGAAAGGTCCAGCTTGTGCGCCGTTGATAGCGACGAAATAAGGCGTCGCTCCCGGTAACGGTGGTGGAGTTGCTCCCGCAGTCGCTGTGCTAGGCGCAGGATTCGCTTGAAACAGATTGCCCATGCTTTGATTTAACATACCGCCCACACCAACCCCCATCATGGCGCCTGCCATGCCGGGATTTTGTGCTGCATCACGTAAGGCCTGTGCGCCTTGGTACTGGGCGAATTGTTGCATATTGCCGATGGCGCGCATCGCACCTTGTTGGTCGATCGCTTTTTCAACTTCCTCTGGCAGGCCTATATCTTGAACTTGGACTTCGCACAGTTCTAAGCCGTATTGTTCAAAATCACCTGCAATTTTTTCTTGTATGCGCTGGCCAACGACACTCACTTTGCTTTCTAAGTCAATCACCGGCACGCCGATTTCGGGCATGACTTCTTTGATGCGCAAGCCAATTTTGCCGCGCAGATTTTCTTCGATGTCTTGAATGGTAAAGTCAGCCTGTGTACCGACCAATTCCAATAACACCGTTTTCGCATCGCGAATGCGCAAGCCGTAAATACCAAATGCGGTGACACGGACGACCCCAAATTCAGGATCGCGCATGGTTGCCGGACCAGCGGTTCCCCATTTTAAATTGGTGAAACGCGTGGTTTTAAAGAAGTAGACTTCGGCTTTGAATGGGCTGTTGAAACCATATTTCCAGCCTTTGATGGTGCTGAGAAGCGGCATGTTCTCAGTGCTCAGATCATACATGCCAGGCATGAATACATCGGCCACTTGTCCCTTGCCCATCTGACCTTCGTTGACCATGACAGCAACTTGACCTTCACGCACGGTGAGTTTTGCGCCCATTTTGATTTCGTTCTGGTAGCGCTCGAAGCGATGCACCATCACATTGGGATTGTCGTCTAACCATTCGACGATATCGATGAATTCATTACTTAGTTTATTCCACAGTCCCATGGTGTTCTCCAATCTTCAATTTAAAACGAAATTGCGCCAGATTTACTAGTAAGTTCATGTAAGTGCTATTCAGCAGACCTTGCAGGATGACATCGCATTCAGCATTTTACTAGCATTGTAGTATTGCCTATTTGGCACAGGATCACAAGTGCTGTGTTACTGTCTACGCGGGCTGCCTGTTGGGTAATTTCAAGCGTGAATGAATTATTCGGCTTGAATTCATTGCTGATTGATAAGTGACTGCTCAATAACGAATAAGTTTATACTCGCGAATTTCATTTGCTGTTATTTCTTTAGCATTCACCAATGATCTCAGGTCAATTCTTATTCTTATTCAGCGCCCTTGGCGCGATGAACGGCATTTTTTTGGCGATCTATTTTTTTAGTCGCCGTCCGCATCGCTTGGCAAATAGTATGTTGGGCGCCTTATTACTAGCGATCTCAGTGCGTACCGCCAAATCGACTTTCTACTTTTTCAACCCAAATCTTGCGGTTGAATTTTTACAGTTTGGTTTATCGGCGTGTTTGCTGATTGGACCTTTGACCTACCTTTATGTGCATTATCATCTGAGCGATTTACGACAAGAGGCTGCGGGGCGCGAATGGCGCTGGCATCTTGGCTTGTCCTTTTTTGTGATCGCTCTTGGTGTGCTCTTTCCGTATGCCGAGTATCGTTTTATCTGGCGCCATTCTACTTATGGCATACATGCTTTTTGGTTCTTATATTTGTTGGCGGCCGGGTGGCAATTGTGGCGATCACGTGCGATTTTGTTTGATGATGTAGGGCGCATGCCCCGCAGCACCTTACTTCTCTTGAGTGCTTATTGCAGTAGCTGCTTGATTTTGATCGCATACCTGAGTACCCCGTTAACCTCATACATCGTCGGCGCCTTATCATTTACCTTCTCCGTACACATCACGGTTGTCGTATTGATGTTGCGCAATGAAGCGCTGGTAGAGACGGGTAAAAAAGAAAAGTATCAAAAACGCAAATTGACAGAAGACGACGCACTTACCTTATTGACGTCATTGAATCAAGTCATGAATGAACAACAATTATATTTGAATCCGAATTTAACTCTGGCACTCTTGGCCAAAAAAGTCGGAAGTTTGCAAACCACCGTTTCGCAAGTCTTAAACGATAAACTCAATAAAAGTTTTAATCTTTATGTGAACGAGTTTCGTATCGACCATGCCAAGAAACTGTTGCTCAACGAGTCACATTTGAACATGGAACTAGTCGCTGAGCGTTGTGGCTTCAACTCCAATTCCACCTTCTTCGCTGCGTTTAAGAAAATCACCGGACAGACACCTGCCAACTATCGCGCTGCGTCCGCCTCATAGTGCAATACCCTCCGAAATTATGATTCTGTAATCCTGAATCATGGTTTGGAACAGCAAACCTTCCTACCTATCTTACATTGAGCACCTGCAAATCAGGTGTTCATAGCCGCTGCGCTTTTGACGTTTTTGAAAAGTCAGTCAGCTCTGAACACCGATTTGTATTTGAACAATGAATGAACAAATATTTTTCGGATTAAGGTGAAGCGATGAATCAAATTTTCTTTGTACGGTTTCTTTTTATGTTTTGTTGTTGGTTTGCGGTAGTCGACCGGAGTCTCGCTACGTCTGTAGTGGCTGACAATGAGGAAGAAAAAGGCATTAAACAAGCCATACACTGGTACTTGAATGGAACCAGTTATAACGATCAAAGCCAGATCAGCAAAGCTTTTTACGTCAATGCTCGTCTATATTTGCCCGGCAAAGACGATGCCTTGCGCGAAATGGGTGCGTTGGAATACTCGCAACTTTTCCCCGCAGAAAAGAAAGGGGAATTTAATGGGCGAATTGGCCGCTTAATTAGTATGGAAGTGACGGGCGACGTCGCCACTGCGAAAGCAGAAATCTTACTATTAAAGCCAGGTATACGCTTTGTCGATGTATTTTTACTCAAGAAAATTCAAGGTACTTGGCAAATCATTAGTAAGTCGGCCATTCGAGAAAATACACCACAGCACGGCCGTAAGATTTTGTTTGTCGTGTCTAATGCGCAGCAATATCCTGGAACCTCGGTGAATACAGGGAATAATTTCCCCGAGCTAGCGTACGCGTATCAGACCTTTATCAAAGCGGGTTATGCCGTTGATTTCGTCAGCCAGCAGGGCGGTTCTGTCCCTTTGGAAATGATCAATACCTCAGATACGGTGCAGAGGCAGCATCTCTATGACCGAGATTTTATGTGGGCGCTGTCGCATACCAAACATCCCACCGAGATCGCAGCGAAGGATTACGCTGCCATTAATTATATCGGTGGCGGTTCCGCCATTATTGAGATTGCCGATAATCCGGCTATACAAGCGATTGCCATGCAGATTTATGAGCAGCAAGGCGGTGTGATTGCAGCGATTTGCCAGGGTACCCAAGGTATTAGTAATTTGAAACAGCGTGATGGGACATTTTTACTGAGTGATAAATTACTGACTAGTTTTCCGGATCGCTACCTGAATCAACAATCGCCCATTTTTAAGGCCTACCCTTTTTCGCTAGAAACGACGATTAAGCAACGCAAAGGAAAATTCACCTCTGGCGCGAATGGTTCAAGTCATATTGAGGTCGATGGACGTCTGGTGACTGGGATGAATTGGGAATCCTCGGTTGCGGTGGCTGAAGCGGTGATTCGCTTACTGGATGAGAAGAAATAATGTTGATCTGTTTAGCGCGAGTTTGCTTTCTCTGTTTATTGTTATTCAGTATGCCCCATGTTCATGCTCGATCTCAAAGCGAGAACGAGATTGTTCGTTATGTACAAGAGATACAGCAATCGCATCGCATACCCGGCCTAGCGCTGGCGATGGTTAGAGATGGCAAGCTTATACACAGAGGTAATTATGGGCTGGCAAATTTAGAATTCTCCGTGCCTGTTTCAGATGACACCGTGTTTCCTCTATTTTCAAGTACCAAGATTTTTTCGGCAGTCGCGGTTCATCAACTGATAGAGCAAGGCAAGTTGTCGCTAGATAGCAAGCTGGTGAATTTTTTAACGGATTTGCCTGAGGTGTGGCGCGAGGTAAAAGTTGAACATTTACTCAGTCATTCTTCGGGTTTGCCCGATATCGTTGCGTACGAAAATTTACCTGAAATTGAGGCACAGCAAGCGGTGTATGCGAAGCCGATTCTATTCAAACCCGGCGCTCAGTTTGATTACAACCAAACGAATTATTGGCTACTCAATCGTATTTTTCAAAAGATACTAGGGCAAAGCTTGAGTTCCTACATCATGGAAACTCAGTTTTCAGGAACGCAAGCTTCTGCATTTTTTGAGGGCAATCATCTCGCGGTCAAGCCTAATTTTAGTTCGGGATATAACAATGTCGGTGACAAGTTGACCAAGCGCAATTGGCATTTCCCTCACTACAATTACGGTGCGGCTGGTTTGAATTTGAGTATGGAAGCTGTTCTTGAATGGAATAAGAAATTAGATGCGGGCGCCATACTTTCAACCTCCAGCTTTGCTAGATTGCGTCAGCCTTTTGTCTACGCTAAGCCCAGAAATTTCGCTCATGGCTGGGATTTGATTGAATTGAACGGTGTGGCGACATATGGATTTACTGGTGGCATGGCTACGGCCTATCGGCAAGTGCCACAAAAGAAGATGACATTGATTTTGTTAGCGAATGCCATGTTTATTCCCAGTGTGCAGCGACCTGGTTTGGATGCGATAGTCAATCGACTTCTATTGATGGCGGAGGCGATTCCTTGATGAGAAGACCCTAATTGCATGTCCGAATTTGGCGATCATTATTGGCGCTGATGTCTGACAATGTCAGCTCTTCAACCGTAACGTAAATGGTGCAAAGCATGGAACAAAGAGTAGAACAAAGCATAGAACAAAAAGCGCCATCCGATTTGTCTTACAAAATCATTCCTGTTAAACCGACATTCATACAGCGCGTCCGCGAGTTGAGCGTGGATGATCAAGGTCAAGCTGTAGAGCACCTGATTGCGCGTGGCGGTGAGCCGTGTCGGGATAGCTTACATAGGGCAACGGCTGGTGAGGAATTGATTTTGGCAAGTTACTGCCCGTTTGAGGTCGCCGGTCCGTATAAGGAATATGGTCCTATTTTTATTCGTGCCCATGAACATGAATATAAGAATACGCAAGTACGTCCCCAGCGCCTACCGGGGCTCATAGCGCAGCATTACCTTGGACAACAATTCGTTCTACGTGCTTATTCAGCGCAAGAGCGTATTGTTGACGCCTGTCTTACTACGCCGCTGCAATGCGAAGAGGACTTGCAAAGTTTGTTGGCTAAGCAGGAAGTTGAATTTGTCTTAGTCAGATTTCCTACATACGGTTGTTACGCATGCCGAATTGAACGGGCGTGCTCTTGACATTGTCACGTCTAAGCGACATCAAATTCCTTATCGCCTAAAATATCTCTACGCCATGTTTGAATTGTCTTGATCACCCATGGGCTATCATCCAAAGGCAGGTCATGTCCGGCTTGCTGATGGAGACGCAATGGAACTTGCCATTTTTCGGCCAAGGTTTGAGAGCAATGCACGTCCACTAATTGATCTTGTTGTGCCGCCAAAAGTAAGATTGCTGATATGGGCGCGCGTTTGGGCGCTTGAAACTGTGAGGCGGCGCGTAACTGACGCAGAATATTGCTGCGCTTTGTAGGACATTCACGTGCGTAATGTATCCATTGGTCGATGGTGGTGATTCCAGTATTCTTGTCGGTCATTTGACTGGTCAACTTAAGAATCAGTGCTTCGCGTTTTTGGGTATTACCGAATAATAGAGTGCGTAACAAACGTGGATAATTTTGTGGACGCAGTCGCTCAAAAAAAGGATTGTGCGGCGCCATGCTGGTATTGATTAAGATCAGCGATTCCAGCTCATCAGGAAATGAGTCTGCCCATGCCACCGCGACCATCGCACCGAGTGAAATGGCCAATACGTGATAGGGCGGTTTGCATCCTTTTGCCAGTAATTGTTGGCGACAATGGTTCGCCATTTCAGGAATGGTAGTCAGGCTGTTTTGCTTGAAAAGCGCGCCATTTCCAGGAAAATCGAGACAGACAATATCTTCATCGCTTATCACTTTTTGTAATTGATGTGGAAACTCACCCCAATGACGCGATTCCCGCATTAAGCCTCGCAATAATACCCAAGTCGTCATTTTCGCTCTTTCATGAACGGTACCAACGTGCAACGGCGCGCTCTTGCAAGCGCAGGCGTTGCGGACCTGTGCTCATCCAATTTTGATAGCCACAGCCAGCCCGTACCAAAAAATCCAGCCATGATGCGTGGCGTCGCAATACACGATGCAATCGATGTTCTGCCGTAGGATTGAACATCCCATGCCTTGAGAATAATTGACGGGGATTTTTCTTTACCCATAACCAAGAACCCATTTCTAAAGTTAAAGGCAAAAACGTATTGGGCTTGCTAGTCGCTGTGCTTGCGTTTGTCGTTAGTTCTTGGTGGTGTAAATACAGATAGTCCCAGATATCGCCGTGGGTTTTGTATTGCAGACTTTGTGGTTCGAACAGGTAACGGTGGTGCGGGTGAGTTTCTTGAAACAATTCTTCCAGACGCAAAATATCTGCCAGATGTGGAATTGGATGTTGGCTATGTGCATGTGGAAACCAGACTCTATCGACCAAACCAAAACCAGAATGGCAATCAATCGCTATACTAAACTGACGAGGCAAGAGCTGCTCGCGAACCACTTTGCACAGCGCCTGATTCTCAATCTCCATCTCGGCACCGATACTGCCGCGATACCAGGGCAGACGCGGACTAACCCTATGTCCGCCCAACAAGAAGGGGACTTTGCCCTGGGCGTCGACCGGCGCATTTCGCATTAAATCTACCCCATTCGGATTAGCGCGTGTCGATTTCCACATGCCACCAGGATTGATGAGCGGCATGAATATTAAACGTACTTGCTGCAATAATTGTTGCAAACTTTTATCCCACGCCAACTGTGAAAGTAAGCCACGCAAATAGCTCAGTAACACTTGTGTACCTATACGTTCTAAGCCATGAATGCCGCCAAAAAATCCTATGGCGGGAAGCTGCGGATCAGGATTGCCGAGTGCTAATTGATATACTGGAAAACACTTATGCTGGACCTGTACCTCACAAGCGATATTAACTTCGAGATGGTTTTTCCCCAATTGTATGAGGCGCTCAAGTTCTTGTAATTCTGGGAGTGCAGGCATAGTCGATGCAGACTTTCAGAAACGTGCGAATTTAGCTGTCTAATTGCAGTTCAGCAATTAGCCCAAGTCAACCATGCTAGTGTAGTCGAATATTGAAAGCAAGATTTTAGGTCTTGTTCAGTTTTTTGATGCCATTCCTTAATAACTAGCATTTTATTTTTCGTAATACTGCAAAAACATATCTGCTGTCAGTTGTATGATTTTTTTCTGTTGAGCCTCTGTGAGTAGGGGTTGTCCCATGGCGATTTGCGGCCAGAAGGCTAGGGACTTTAATTGACCTTGCAGCATATCGCCCATCAAGATGGCGTCACCCGCTTTGAGTTTTTTGTCGGCCTGTGCGGCTTTGATCCAGGCGACGATGCCTTCTTCGCGTGTGTTGAGTCTATCCACCATGTCGCGTGCGCGTTCTGGCGTGTGTATGGTGGCGGCGACGGCGACGCGAACCAGATCCATGAAATCCTGGTCGCACATCATGTGCATTTTTTTGTTTAAAAATTCTTGTAGCTGCGTTTTGAGCGTGCGCTCTTTTTGATACGTGAACTCATTCTGTGCTGAGGCGCTTTCCCACAAGTGCATCAAGATCGCCGCGAATAAATCTTCTTTGCCGGGAAAATGGTTATACACGGTGCGCTTGGAGACCTCTGCCGTGGCGGCAATTTTGTCCATGCTGGTGGCTTCAAAGCCGTTGCTGCGAAACTCAGCAATGGCAGCTTGCAAAATCGCAATACGTTTACGATCGGTTTGGCGTAGAGGCGTGGACATGGCTTTCATTCGAGATTTAAGAAATTACGCAAATTTTACACTAAGTAGTTTACTTTATTGAGTTTTAAAACTACACTGTGTAGTGTACTTTTTGTTTAATGAAGGAATTTCCCTATGACTGTTCGCCGCGCCCCTCATTCTGTCTTAACATCCGATCAAAAAGCATCAACAAAAGTGACGCCTGCCAAATTCAAAAATGGACGTGCCTTGCGCGAACCGGGCTTTCTAAAAACATTGGGAATCGCTTTCAAATTCTTCTTCAACAAACCAAAGAATACCGAGCCAGCAGGTAGTATTCCGGTGCTGGAATTAACGCGCGAAGAATTATTAACTGCACCAGACAACACTTTGTATCGCTTGGGACATTCGACTTTGTTGATGAAGATGCAGGGTGTGTTTTGGTTAACCGATCCGGTATTTTCTGAACGCGCATCGCCGTTTCAATGGATGGGACCTAAGCGCTTCCATCAGGCGCCAATCAGCGTCGCCGACTTACCACCGATTAAAGCGGTGATTTTGTCGCATGATCATTACGATCATTTAGATCACGCCGCTATTTTGCAACTCGCTGATAATGTCGAGCATTTTATTACGCCTCTAGGTGTGGGTGACAGGTTGATCGCTTGGGGTATTCCTGAGGAAAAAATTCAGCAATTAGCGTGGTGGCAAAGCACGTCAATTAAAGGTCTTGAAAATGCGGTTGAACTGGTGGCGACACCGGCGCAACATTTTTCAGGACGTAGTTTGCGTGATCGTGATCAAACTTTATGGGCTTCATGGACTATCTTAAATCAAGATCAGCGTATTTTCTTTAGCGGCGATTCGGGTTACTTTGCAGGCTTTAAAGAGATCGGTGAAAAATACGGTCCTTTTGATTTGACCTTGATTGAAACTGGCGCTTACGACAAGCAATGGCCGGACGTGCATATGCAACCGGAAGAAAGTTTGCAAGCACATCTCGATTTACGCGGCAAGCGCCTGCTACCGATTCACAATGGCACTTTTGATCTAGCACTACATGCTTGGCATGAGCCCTTTGATCGTATCGCCGATCTGGCGCAGCGACATCAAGTCAAAATCAGCACACCTATGATGGGCGAAGCGGTCGATATAGCGGAAGCGCAAGCGGGTCAACGCTGGTGGTTGGAGCAATTGCCTGCACCGCAGACGACCAATAAAGCAAAGCCTGCAATTGCTTCGTTATATTCGGTCGTGGCTGAACCTTGACTAAGGCTGGCGCTGTGAATGTGCCATCCTCATTGTGATCTAGCGCGAGCTGTTTACTTTTTTGAGATGAGGTTTGGCACCGGCATTTCTCAATAGTTCAACTAGCTTGCTATGGCCTTGTCGTATCGCTACATCTAATGCGTTATCGTCGGTCTGTCCGGTGCGGCTTAAATCCGCTCCATGTGTTAATAATAATTGGGCGAATTCTACATGGCCAAAAAATGCCGCCCAATTTAAAGCATGGTCACCAAATTTATCCGGCTCGTTAACTTTGGCACCATTGTTAATCAATTGCCTGGCGATGTCGATTTTGCCATCGCGTGATGCTTCCATTAAAGGCGTAGTTTGGTAGCAGCTATTGGTGTGGGTGTTTGGATTGGCTCCCGCTTGCAATAATTGCGTGATCAATTCCCTATGTTGCCAACGCACAGCTAAGGCTAAGGCCGTATAGCCCGTATCGGCACCGGCATCCACCGCCACGCCAGTTGCTATCAATTGTAATACTTCCTTGGTTTTTCCTTGATTGGCGAGCAGTCGCAAGAGCGCAATTTTGACTGGCATAGAAATGCTCGGATTTGGTACGACTTGTTGATTCAAGACCGCGTCGACGTATTCTTGGTCTTCTACTTTCTTTAGTGTCTTCTCTAGCGCTTGCCTTAACAAAAGCTGACTGATGTCGAATTGATGTCGCTCTATCGCATAGTCGAAAGCGTCATAGCCATCTTTATCGCGCCACTGTGGATTTGCGCCAGATTGGAGTAGTTCGCTTAAGACTAGGCTTTTACCTTGGCGGGCTGCTTCTAGTAATTTGTCCTCGAGGTTGACAGTTTGTGCTGAGGCAAAGTTGGCAGTATGGATGGTAATGCCTGCGATCAGCAATATGGCTGTCAGACAATTTTTGTGGGATCGGTAGAACATGATGGGCTCGCTCCTGATGTGATGTTCATCGTGCTATTTTCACTTAATTTTCTTGGGCTTGCTATACCACAGTGCATTCACAATGATCCAGCGTTCACCAAAGCGTCCCATATGGAAGTAGTCAACAAACCAAGGTGTCTCTAAGCGGACCGAAGCGGCAGTGTCGCTGACATCGAGTACTTTGCAAGTACGATTCCATTGCTCTTTGGGTGTTTTCAAAGCACCGTCTTTTGTGAGTGCCACTAATTCCTCTTTTGACATGCGGCGCAGGCCTAGGGCCTGTTGACCTATATTTTAGTCAAGCGTTTCAATCAAAACGCAGGATGGCAAGGCGCATCTCGCCGCTGCGGCTGGCCGCCCCAGCAAGAGATGCAACGCAGTCCATCGTGCGTTTTGATTGAAACCCTCCGGGAATGGCTCAAATGGGCACACGGCGTTGTTGCAATCTGCTCATAGTACTCGCACTACCTCGCAGCTTGCGCCTAGCCCTGTGCCCATTTGCGCGCATTCGCTTGCCTAAAATAAAGGTCAACAGGCCCTTGCCTCTCGTCAGGTGTATCACCGATCACCGAACGCTTTGCTAAGTCGGGATGTAGCGAACGTGCAACCCGAGCTGGGTCTGCTTCCAGTTGACCATCAACATAATCGAAGCAAGTCGCTTCTATCGCTGTGATTGTCGCCTGGTCGCTTTCGCTGGCGGGCATCTGGTAAGTAGTAGCGAATAGCGCTGTAGACACAATAAATGCTACCAAGCTCATAATGTAATCCTCTCATCAAAAGTAAAGACGCTGAAAAACACCTGCCTTAGTGTGACACGCTAACGACAACATAGTTCCTGAATTTGTGACCGCAGGAATTCATTGTCAAGATCAGGTAATGCAAGCTTGCTTAACTTTCTTATTTTTCCCCTCAGTTTAGAATTCGCAGCTGCTCTATTTGGTTAGGAAGGATTCGCAAGAAAGTATCGCATTCGTATTTGCCATCGTCGGTAGCGTTACCGAATTCGCGCAAAGTCACGCTATCAAGGTCGACTTTAATCCTTCCTGGTTTCTTGGGATGCAAGCTACTATTGAGCTTTTTTGAGATTAATTAGTTGAACATCCAAGAACTAAGCCAAAGACTTTATGAAGCGGGCTGCAATCAATCACTCTATGCTATAGGCAAGCGCGGGACTGTATCTGATGCGCTTTGTATCTCGCAAAAGGGTATCGAATGGCAGGTTTATTACACCGAGCGTGGTCGTGATTCCACGCCCATTTTTTCGTCTTGTGAGGAAGCGCCAGCTTGTGTGTTTTTCTTCGATGCTGTGATGGCAATGCGTCATGATCATTGCGTGGGATTGTTTAAGTCTGAAGCAAATGCGGGTGCATTGTGTCAACAATTAGCCCTTGCCGGCATCGCTGCATGGCAGGATGTCATACCGTTTGGGGGCCTTGCTGATTCACGATATCGTGTCTTTGTTACAGGCAAAGAATTATTTCAAGTCAGAGCAATGCTGAGTGTTATTCCTGTGTGCGACGTAGAAATTTGAGTCTAAATTTTAGCCCCCCTACGGCATACCAGTTTTTTGGCGCAGAAGGGGAAAATTCAATACCCGATACACCATACTCATCGACCAAAAACAAATTAACGTACTACATCGAGTAAGCTTTGCAATTGTTGAATTTGGCTAGCTTCAAGTCCGCGTGTCGCGTTGGTCGCACCGATTTCAAAACTTTGCAGGGCGTCTTGAAACAAGGCGATACCAGCATCTGACAGTTTCACCAGACTGACACGTGCATCACGTGGATTGAGCTCCTTCTCCACTAGATTAATCTTTTCCATAGGGAGTAATAAGCGCGTGACACCGGATGCGCTTAAACCGACCGCTTCTGCTAAATCGATTCGACGCATGCTGTAGTTAGGCGCATTGTTCAAATGATGCATGACCGTGAATTCGGTAAAGCTAATGCCATGCAGACTCAGTTGTTGATCGACCTTTTTTAGCATCTGGGTCTGTATGACGCTGAGTGACATGATTAATTGCATCGCCGCGGAGTTGCTAGCCATTTGGTTTCCTTTTTCGAATAAATAAAGTCATAAAAAATGCAGAAATGCTGAAAAGCCATCGCATTAAGATTGCATTGTATTTGATTAATGCTTGATTGGTCAAGGATTAATCAAATATATTCGTTCTTTAATTCCCTATTGTTCATAGTTCTTGCACTGCTCCGTGGTGAAATTGAACCACACTTCCTAAGCGCGTTTCCGTCTGGCGCGTCTGGTCGTTCTATAATCCTAGAAACGGCGATTGGACAGGTTCGAGTGTGCATTTTTCCGCCTCTCTGGCGAGGCGCGACGACGACGGAACCTCCATGTTCATAGGAGGAGTAACGAAGTCCAGAGAGGCGGAAAAGTGTGCAATCGAGCCTGTAGCGTACTCACCAAAATGGTGAGAAGAATTGACGACTGAATCCCTCGATAAATCTTAGACTTGCTTTAACTTTGAAGCGGTCAATCGCCGTTTCTAGGATAATGCGCCACCCGACTCTAATAAGCAGTCGGCGATCAACGGAGCGACTATGCAGAGCAATAATAATGACAGCGGTTTTGAACAAATCGTAGCGCGTGAGCAAGGCTTGAAGCGCAGCCTAAATAGCAAACAGATGTCTATGTTGGCGATAGGTGGTGCGATTGGTACGGGTTTATTTTTGGGCAGTGGTTTTGCGATCAGCTTTGCTGGTCCCAGCGTACTCTTGAGTTATGCCATCGGTGCTTTAATTGCTTTGCTATTGATTGCTTGTCTGGCCGAGATGACGGTCGCGCATCCGACCTCGGGATCGTTTGGCGCGTTTGCTGAACATTATGTCAGTCCATGGGCCGGCTTTGTCGTGCGCTATGCCTACTGGGCGGCGAACGTGCTGGTGATAGGTACCGAGGTCACGGCGATTGCTTTGTATATGCAATATTGGTTACCCGATTCGCCCGCGTGGTTGTGGATAGCCTTATTTTCTGCCAGCTTGGTATTTGCGAATGCCTTGAGCGTGCATGTGTTTGGCACCATAGAATATTGGTTCTCCACGATCAAAATTGTCGCGATCGTCGTCTTCATCGTGCTTGGCTCGTGGATGGTATTTTTTGCACCCGCGCAGTCCTCACCTCAAACTATAAGCACCATAGGCTTCGCTAATTACACGCAATATGGCGGCTTTTTCCCCAAGGGCCTGACTGGCATGTGGCTGGCGGTAATCGTCGCTCTGTTTAGTTATCTGAGTATAGAAATGATCGCTGTCGCCGCGGGCGAAGCCAAAGATCCAGAGCAAGCCATCACACGCGCTTTCCGTTCTGCACTAGTGCGCTTAGTCGTGTTCTATCTATTGACTTTGATCTTAGTGCTGGCGATTGTGCCTTGGATACAAGCGGGGCAGGGCAAGAGCCCGTTTGTCACGGCGATGGAGGCGGCACATATTCCCGGTGCGGCGGGGGTGATTAATTTTGTGATTTTGGTTGCCGCTTTATCTGCCATGAATAGTCAGCTTTACACCGCAACGCGCATGATGTTTAGCCTGTCGCGCGCTGGTTTTGCACCGGCAGTATTCGGTAAATTAAATCGACAGGGCGTGCCTATGCAGGCGCTGTTCTTGTCGTGTGCAGGGATTGCAGTAGCGGGTATCTTAAGCGTCTTGTACCCGAAATCGTCTTTCGTATTGATGATGGCCATCTGCATGTTCGGTGCCATGTTTGCGTGGTTTATGATTTTCGTTACGCACTGGATGTTTCGTCGATACTGGGATAAACACAACAAGACTAAGCTGCCATTTCGTATGTGGGGTTTCCCGTGGCTGACTCTGCTCGGTGCGGGCTTGATGTTGGCCCTGATGATCACGACCGCGTTTACTGAAGAATTCAAAATGACGCTTGCGACCGGTGTGCCATTTTTAATAGTGCTCAGTGTTTTGTATTTTGTTTGGTATCGTAAGCGGTGATAAAAGAAATAAGAAAGCCAAAAAAACCTCAACGCAGAGACACTGAGGCGCAGAGGAACTCAGAGAAAATCCAAGATAGTTTTTGCTTCCTCTCCTTTCATTTTTTCGACGTCTCAGCGCCTCGGCGTTGAAGCTTTTGAATATTTAGCTTGATCGTAATGACATCAAGCTCAGGTCCGGTTCACTGATGTAGCACAATCAAACGACCTTCACGTGCACTGAGCATACCCGCCTCCAGCAATTGCATCACCTGCAAAGCCTCAGTAGCGGGCACAGGATTGGGCGCGCCGTGCAAAATCGCATCACGTACGGCGGCGTAATAGCGTGTGTAATCTCCGCGCTCATTGACTACTTGTGAGTGCTGCATCCAAGTGCTACGCATGAGGTCCAGTCGGCCCATGGTGTCATCGATACCCCAATCTTTGTCGCCCGGGCGCTGACCTGATTTTAGTGCGTCCTCTTGGGGATCTATGCCCTCTTTGGTATAGCTGCCATTAGTGCCGTGTATGATAAAGCGCGGTCCTTCGTGTGCCACCAACATACTGGCATGCAGTATCACGCGTAATTCGCCATAACCGAGTAGCGCATGAAACCAGTCATCCGCTAATGCCCCATCGCGTTGCAAAATGCGGTCTAAATAAATCGTCTGTGGCATACCGAATAGACAAATCGCCTGATCAAGTAAGTGTGGTCCCAAGTCATACCATAAACCACTACCAAGGCCGGCGCCTTCGCGCCAGCGTTGTCTGACTTCGGGACGAAAACGATCGAAGTGCGATTCAAAATGTGTGATACGTCCTAGTTGCCCCGACCCCAATAGCTTTTGTACTGTCAAAAAATCCGCGACCCAACGTCGGTTATGAAACACCGATAGCAGTCTTTGCGCTGCATCAGCACGCGCAATCAAATCACGCGCTTCGGCGATATCCAGCGTGAAGGGCTTATCCACTACCACGTGTTTGCCAGCAGCTAAAGCTTGGGCGGCCAAAGCATGATGTGTATCGTTAGGCGTGGGAACCACCACCAGATCTATATCGGTGCGCGCGATGAGTTCTTCTGCCGTCTTACATACTTCGAGTTGCGGCCAGTCCGCGTGCACCTTGGCAGCATTGCTACTCGAAATAGCGACCAATTCCAAGCCCGGCACCGCATTGATCAGCGGTGCGTGGAAGGTTGCGGTAGCGTAGCCATAACCGAGAATGCCGACTTTCAATGTGGATGCCATGCGGTGAACTCTTGTTGGTAAATGCGGTTGATAAATTGAGACCTTTGACATCCCCGATTGTCGGTGGGTCAGGAAAATAGATTTCCGAGCCGCGAATCATAAACGGAAACGGTTTTATTTGTATCGTATATACAGCTACAGAAATGCAATAATTTTAATTTAAGTTATAATATTTGAAATGTGAAACAGCTGAATTAACTGCATTAATTGAACAATTGACGCCCATTTACTTTCAAATTCCTATTATGCGATTCCTTCGATCTACTTTTATTTTTCCTTTGCTTTGTTTGGTATTGAATGGCTGCCTGCAAACAGCGCCAGTAGTCAAAGCGCCTCAAGGCTTAACACCAGAGAACCCGCTCGCGCAACAGAGCTCAATTGTCTTAGCGCAGGCGCAGCGAGAGAAAGTGTTGAAGCAAGCGGCAAGCATGGCGGGCCCTAAATTATGGTTTGCCGGATTTGGTTTCCATTCGGGTTCGAATGCATTTCGTGGCGATGTTCTATTGACCGAGAGCCGCTTGCGTGAGAAGTATCCGCAAACCTTATCTTTGGTATTTGACAATACCTTGCAGCAGGAAAAAATTGAAACGCCTTTTGCTCACTTGGGTAGCCTGACCGACAGCGTGAAGACGATTGCAAGTCAGGTTAAGAAAGGCGATATCGTGACCATTATGTTGTCGACCCATGGCTATACCAAGTTGTTGGCGACACAGATAGGTGGTCGTGATTATGCGAGTATTTTGGACTACCATTTAGCGTCGGCGCTGGCACCCTTAAAAGATACGCCGACCATTTTGATTATCTCGGCTTGTCATTCGGGTTCATTGATCCCTACATTAAAAAACGAAAACCGGATTATTCTGACCGCAGCGGCAGAGAACAAAGTCTCTTATGGTTGCCAACCGCTAGCAAAAAATACTTTCTTCATTGATGCCTTATTTGGTGACAAGCATGATGGAAAATTGTCTTTAGTCGACGAGTTTGAAATGACGAAAAAACGCATCTCGGCACTTGAGGCAAAAGTAAAACTGGATCCATCAGAGCCGCAGATCTTTATCGGTGATAAGATGAAAGCATTGGCCGCAAAACCACAAAATGACTGGCTCATGGCGGATACGAAAATTAGTGTCATCAGCGCAGCAAGAACAGAATAAATGTTCATCGTTCAGAGTTAGGAAAATGGGCACCGGTTACGTGTGCCCATTTTTATTTCTAAGTCCGGAACGGTATCATTTACAAACCTTGGAAGGTGACAAAAGGTACTGTATTTACCAAAGGTAGTTTGGCGACAGCCCAAGCCTGAATTCCACCGCGATACCAATACAGATTGGTATAGCCCAGAGTCTGCAGGCGCATCACCGTATTTACACTCAGCCAGCATTCTACCGAAGTGCAAAACACCGCGATGGGTTGAGCTTTGTCTGGGGCGATTTTTTTCATCATTTTGTCGATCCCTTGCGAGATTTTTTGATTTTGTGTCGCATCGCTATAAGCGAGCCCCGCATAATCAAATAAATAGGCGTTGGGTAAACTGGGATCAGGATTGTCGCTGATATAGCGAGCGTCTATCAGCAGCAAGTTGCCGCTCTTAATCTTCTCAATCAAGGCATCGGTCTGCAGCGTGGTAATTCCGTTTAAATGCAAGGGTGTCGGAAAATGTATGCCTTCCTCAGCCGTGCGAAATTGACTAGGCGTGGGAATATGCCAATCCATGTTTTCTAAGAGTTTGTAGTGATAGCCATCCGTGTTGAGCTTGGTCAGCGCATTACGCGAGGCATTCGCATGGTTTTGGTATTGCGCTTCAAACGCGACGTCATTTAAATAACTGATACGGCAGGGCATAGCAGCAAAATTCTGACAGTGCTTCAGTGCCGTGCGCACAGCGGCCTCGTTCGAACTTTGTTTGCCGCTAAAACCATAAGCACCATTGCTAGCAACTGCAAAGGCTTTCTTACCACCCAACTTCTTGTACTGTTCTAACGCCTTTTTCGCAGTCTCACTGAGTTCGATTTTTTCTATAGGTACGACTGGTATTTGTGAACACGCTGTAAGCAAGAGTGTGGTTGATGCAATTTTGAGGGCGAAACTGAGAGCGTGTTTCATAGTGAAGTAGAAGCGAAGACGAGGAAAGCAAAGTTTATCATAAGTCATGTTTTTAGCTTAATTTACTTTGCTTGTTTGGAAAAATTCTCGAAGACTAGTTTGTTGATGTAAAGTTGCAAGGATGCTTGTTTTAAACGATAGGGCTTGAGTAGGGTTTGTGTACAAATAATCGAAGTGTCGCTTTTACCTAATAACCGAGGTCGCCCTAGCATGCGCATTTTGAAAAAATTACGCGGTCAACCATATCAATCCTCATACCGTTGAAACTCTCTTCCCGTGCGATTCTGTTTGTGTCGACCATTACTTACTTTTATATCCGCATTATGAAAATTTATCGTTACGCCTTAGTTTTCGCGCTAAGCACTGGCTTTTTTAGTATGCCAAATACAGCACAAGCGCTTGCCTTTCGCTGCAACTCTTACGTAATCGATGTCGGTATGCACAAAATGGAAGTCATGAAAAAGTGCGGTAGCCCGGCGACCAAGGATCAAAGAGTAGAGCGACGTCGAATTGGGGTGCGTCAATCGATTGGCAATCAAGTCTTGCCGCCAGTGCTGGTGACTATGCAAGGCAATCGCAATGCTGTTGAGTACGAGCGCGAGATTGAAATTCAGATTGAAGAGTGGGTGTATAACTTTGGTTCGCAACGCTTTATGCAATTGCTGACATTCGAAGATGGGCGTCTAAAACAGATACAAGATCTGGGTTACGGCCAATAAAAAAACGAGCACCTGGTTTCGCCAAGGGGCTCGTTTTTTTTTGCGCTGGTTTGTTTAGATTTGTACCCGGGTTCCCAATTCAATCACACAATTATTTGGCAAGTGGAAAAAGTCTGCCACACTGCGAGAATTGCGCGACATCAGTGCAAACAAGAGTTCGCGCCAATGCGCCATACCAGTACCTTTGGTTGGTACCACGATTTCACGACTTAAGAAATACGAAGTTTCAAATAAATTGATAGGTAAGCCGTGCTGTTCACAGCGCTCTAAGGCTTTCGGTAAATCTGGCTCATTTTTAAAGCCGTAATTCACTTTCACCTTCCAAAAACCTGGCACCAGCGCTTCGACTTGTATTCGCTCAGTTTCCGCTATCCATGGCACATCGTGGAACACCACGGTCAAAATCAGATTGCGTTCATGCAGCACCTGATTGTGCTTCAAGTTATGCATCAGGGCTTGTGGCACGGTGTCAGGATTGGCGACCGCATAAATCGCCGTGCGGGCAGCACGGTACATGTCGTCGGCTGAGAGTGCGGTGATGAAAGGTAAGAGTTCAGGATCATCTTGTTGTATGTGAGTGATCAGCAGCTCACGGCCACGGCGCCAGGTTGCCATGATGGTGAAGATGATGGCGCCAAGTACCAAAGGAAACCAACCACCCTCGATGATTTTGAAGGAACATGACACCACCAATAAGGCATCCAAAGTCATGAAGAGACCTGTCGCTCCTAGTGCCAATGCGAGAGGATAATTCCAGGCATGGCGCACCACGAAGAAGGTCAACAAGGTCGTGATCAACATGGTGACGGTCACGGCGATACCGTAAGCACCTGCCATCGCTGATGAACTGCCGAAACCGAGTACGGTCAATAAGACACCGACCAATAAAATCCAATTCACACTAGGTATGTAAATTTGGCCAATTTCCTTGACCGAGGTGAAATGGACTTGCATGCGGGGCAGCAAGCCGAGTTGCATGGCTTGTTTGGTCATCGAATACGCACCGGAAATCACTGCTTGTGATGCAATCACTGTCGCTAAGGTAGCCAGGATCACCGCGGGCATTAACACTTGATCGGGGAACAGCTGGAAGAAAGGATTGCTAATCGCCGATGCATCGCGCATCAATAGCGCGCCTTGCCCCATGTAGTTTAAAGCCAAAGCAGGTAAAACTAAACCAGTCCAGGCCAGCCGTATCGGCTTTTTACCGAAGTGCCCCATGTCCGCATACAAGGCCTCAGCACCAGTAAATGCCAGTACCACAGCGCCGACGACGATGAACACGTGTGCGCCTTGTTCCCATAGAAATTGCACCGCATACAGAGGATTGAGTGCAGCAAGAATCGCTGGCTGTTGCGTGATTTGCATGACACCGAACACAGCGAGGGTGGCAAACCAAATCACGATGATAGGACCAAATAATTTGCCGACTACGGAAGTACCATAACGCTGCATGGCGAATAGGGCGATTAATACGCCGATTGAAATTGGTAAAACATAAGGTTTGAAATTGGGTGAAATGACTTCTAAGCCTTCCACCGCACTCAAGACCGAAATGGCCGGCGTGATGACGCTGTCGCCATAGAATAGAGCAGCACCGAGCACACCGACCAGGAGTAGGCCGACGCGACGCAAGTGGGTGCTGCCAGCGGCTTTGCTGGCCAGCGCTGTCAAGGCCATGATGCCACCTTCGCCACGATTGTCGGCACGTAAGATCAGTGTGACGTATTTCAAAGTGACGACCGTCATGAGTCCCCAAAAGATGACAGAAACCACACCGATGATGTGCAATGCGTCTAGCGGCACGCCAGTATGGGTACTGAAAATTTCTTTCATGGTGTACAGCGGGCTGGTGCCGATGTCGCCATAGACTACGCCTAACGCGCCCAAAGTGAGTGCCGCAACGCTTTCGCGCTGAATCTCTTGAGCGCCTTGATGATTGGATACCTGACTCATAAAAACCTGACTAAAATTGAACAGGCTTTGATTGTCTTGGTTACGGTGTTAGGAAGGCATAAGGATCTTAATTATCGTTGGAATGGTCATCGGAGCTAGCCAGTCGATAGCCGACTCCTGTTTCGGTGAGCAGATAACGTGGCTCGGCGGGGTGATCCTCGATCTTGGCTCTGAGTTGCGCCATATAGAGGCGTAGATAATGCGTATGCTCTATATACTCCGCCCCCCATACATCACTTAGCAATTGCCTATGTGTGACCAGATAACCAGCACTGCGAACCAAGCGCGCTAGTAAATTGAATTCGGTTGGTGTCAGGTGGATGACTTGCCCGCGTAAAGTGACTATATGTTTGGCCAAATCGACAAATAAATCCAGATGCCTATATTCGGTGATCGCAGCCGCCAAGCGTGTGCCCCGATGGCGCAGGGCGACGCGCATGCGCGCTAAGAGCTCGGGCATGCTGAAGGGCTTCACTAAAAAGTCATCGGCACCGGCATCGAGCAAACGTATTTTTTGTGCTTCTTGATGGCGTGCTGAGATAATCAAAATCGGCAAATTATGTTGGCTACGTAACAGGCGCACTAGCTGTTCGCCATCGCCATCGGGTAGACCCAAATCAAGCAATAGTAGATCGGGCAGGGCATGTTGTAGCATGGCACTCGCTTCGCTGATAGAGGTCGCGGTTTGTACCTCGAAGCCTTCTATGCTCAGGCTGGCGTGTATCAGCTTGCGGATTTCTTTATCGTCTTCAACGATGAGGATGCGTATCGTCATGGCTTCGTTATTGTTAGTTCGGGCTTCAATGGGGGCAGTTCGGGAATCGGCAGCGTGAGTACAAAACAGCTGCCACCCTGGTTTCTATTTTGAACCACCAAATTGCCGTCATGGGCTTTGGCAATTGCACGGCAGACCGCCAATCCCAAACCAGCACTGCGTTGATTGGATTGGTCGTACTTTGCTAGTCGTGAGTAAGCGATAAAGATACTGTCATGCTCTGCGTCTGGAATACCGGGGCCGCGGTCTCTGATCGCTATTTGCAATGATGCTGGGTTCGTTTCATGTTGAACGAAGACGTCCAGCTCCACCAGTTCATCACTATATTTCAATGCGTTGTCTAGTAGATTACTCAGCAGCTGTGCAATCAGTACTGGATCGAGACGCAAAAGCGGTAAGTCTTTTTCTAAAGTAGCTTGAATACGTGTTTCATTATTTCCCTGTTTGATCCTTGCCAAAACAGCGCCGACGATTTCTTCTATCGATTCCCAATCGCGTCGCAGACTGTTTTCTGCATGCGTAAGACGTACCAATTGCAATGTGTTGTCCGCGACACTGCTCAGATAATTCGCCTCGTCCATCATATTCTGTAACAAGCGATCTTGTTGATCGGGAGCGAGCTTATCACGCTGGCTTTGCAAAGAACTCGCGGCAGCCACCATCACCGCTAGCGGTGTGCGCAAATCATGTGAGATGGCGGCGAGAAAGGTGCTCTGTAGTTGCTGTTTTTGCGCTTCATTTTGTGCGGTTTGCATATTGGCGTTTAATTGCAAACGCTCGAATGCCTGCGCAAGTAGAGAGCAAATCGCCTTTGCATGTTCGAGGTCATCGGTGTTATCACGCGGCGCTGCTTGTATCAGGACGGCGCCAACGATTTTGTCAGGCTTGCCTATAGGAATATACCAGTCATCGAGCTCGCCCCAGCGCAAGCTGCCCGCACCTAGGATCTGCACGTGCTTCATACAATATTGCAGTCCATCTAGCTGTTGTTGTGTGATCGATGCGGGTTCGCCTTCTATCTCTTCATGCGCTAATACCAGTCGGCTACTGCCATGAAAGGCGCGTTCAAATGCCTGTTGCCCGAACTGCTGAATGGCAGGAACACTGTCGGTAACCGCCAAATGTATCGCTAGCTCTTGCAACTGGCGCGCGCGTTGTTCATTGCGGTGGGCGAGTACGGTTTCTAGTTTTAGGCGGGTGGTCAATTGATTGATGGTCAAGGCCACGATCAACATCGTACCCAAGGCGATCAAATGCTCAGACTGTTCAACATGAAAAGTCCAGGTCGGTGGCACAAAAAAGAAATTCAGCAGCAAAACGGAAGCAATCGCACCGACCACGGATTGTCGTCTGTCTAATTGATAAGCCGCGATCGTCACGACCAGCACAAACAGCATCGCCTGACTGGTGAAACTGACGTAAGCGCTAAGTAAATACGACAGCAAAGTTGCCATTGTGAGCAATGCGAGCAGGATTAGCCATGCTCGTAAGTGCCGAAAAATGTGGTTAAAAGTGAATGTCATACGAAAGCCTAACATACGACACATAAGAAAAGTGTTAGGGCGTAACGCAATTTTTACACTTAGTTTACATCCCGCCCCCGAGGTTGACCTGAGTGGTATCGTGCAATTTGGCGATGTGAAGATCGATATGAAGGCCAGATTAGTCACCAAAGCTGACGAAGTGGTGCATCTGAGGCCAACTGAATTTAGATTGCGGAACGTCTTGGTCAACAACGCGGGGCGAGTGGTGACGAATCCGCAATTGCTCAAAGAAGTTTGGGGCCCATCGCATGGGGAAAGTGGTCATTACTTAAGGATATATATGCGTTACCTGAGGCAAAAATTGGAAGACGATCCTACCCAGCCCCAGTATTTGTTGACCGAAACGGCGGTTGGATATCGTTTGATGCTTCCACACTAGCTCGCTATAAATTAATCCCTTGATGAGTAGCAATCGACGATCAATTGATTCGTCGATAGGGACTTTATACGTCTCAATTTTTTAATTGAAATATTTGTGTTCTTGACGTAACTTGATTTAACAAGAACATTCACCAGAACGACCTAGTCGTTAATTTGAAAGGAAGTAATATGAAAAAAGTACTATTAGCCGCGGCAATCGCGACTTTGTTTAGCACTCAAGCTGCGCAAGCACAAGACGCAGCACCAGTGGTTAAACCAGAGCATGAAGTTAGCTTCAACGCGGCTTTAGCATCGGATTATCGTTATCGCGGGATCTCCCAAACGCGTTTGCAACCCGCTTTGCAAGGCGGTGCAGATTACGTGAATAATTCGTCCGGTTGGTATGTAGGCGCTTGGGCTTCGACCATCAAATGGACCAAAGACGCCGGTGGTGGCGGTAGCGTTGAAATTGATTTGTATGCCGGTAAGCGCGGTTCATTGACTAGTGACATCAGTTATGACGTCGGTGTTTTGACTTACGTGTATCCATCCAATGGATTGGCTGTAAGCGCGAATACAACAGAAATTTACGGTCAGCTCAACTATGGACCAGCGTATGCGAAGTACTCGCACTCGACGACGAATTTGTTTGGTTTTGCGAACAGCAAAAACAGCGGCTACCTAGACATCGGTGCGAATGTTGAAATTGATAGCGGCTTGGTGTTGAACTTGCATGCGGGTCATCAGTCAGTGAAGAATAATAATACTTACGCATATACCGATTGGAAGATCGGCGTCACTAAAGATTTTGGTGTGCTAAGCGCATCTTTAGCGGTGATCGGGACCAATGCTGGAGAGGTTGCCTATGCTTCGCCAGCCAATGGAAAATTCCTTGGTAAGACGTCTGTTGTGGCGATGTTGAGTAAGACTTTTTAGTCATTCTTTTGTAAAGTGTCTAATGGATTGTCTGAAGTTCTGAAGCACTGAACGATTTGCCACACATGTGTACTAGGTTTGGTAGAAGCATGTGTGTGGCGGAATCCTGAAGTTCTCCGAATGACACTTATAGCCAACCTGATTTTTTAAAACGATAATACAGGTAAGTACAAACACCAATCATCGAGCCGAGCGCAGCGGGATAACCATACTCCCATTTTAACTCCGGCATGTGTTCAAAATTCATACCCCAGATGCCAGCGAATGCGGTTGCGACTGCAAAGATCGCGGCCCAAGCCGCGAGTCGTTTGTTGACTTCACTCTCATCTATGTTCACCAGTGACAGGCTCACTTGAATCGCAGTGCTGATGGTGTCCCGGATCGACTCTATGGAAGTGTTAATTCTATACAGGTGATCGTGTACATCCCTGAAATATTCTTGGGTGCCGACACAGATCGGTGGAACGCGTCCGCCATCGAGTTTGCCAACTGCTTCTAGTAAAGGCGCGATCGCATGTTTGAGTGTCATGACTTTGCGTTTGAGTTGGTACAGTTGTTCGATATTTAGTCGCTGCGAACCTTTGGTAAAGATGTGTTCCTCTATGGTCTCCAATTCTGATTCCAATGCATCGACCACCGGGAAGTAACGATCCACCACTGCATCCATTAAGGCATACAGGACGAAGGCCGAGCCTTTCATCAAATGATGCGGTTCACGTTCGCAGCGGGCTCGCACACCGAGAAAACCTTGCTGACAACGATTACGGGTAGAGAGTACATAATTTTCTCCGACAAAAACGTCGACCTCACCGACGGATAATTCGCCATCGACTATCTCGACGGTTTGCATCACCGCGAATAAGGAATCGCCGTATTCTTCTATCTTGGGCCGCTGATGACCTTTCATGGCGTCTTCTACCGCCAATTCATGCAAACCGAATTCAACTTGCATCTGCGTGAGTTCATCGGTCTCTGCATCTTTTAATGCGACCCATACGAAGCAATCGTTACGTTTTACGTACTCACTGATATCTTCGACCAAAATGTCTGCCAGTTTTTTGCCTTCCTGATAGGCGACGCAATTAATGAGCATGAGTAAATTTCTCCGTTTTGGCAGGTGTCAATTGAATATGAAATCTTACCTGATTTGACTTTGTGACTTTGGACAAAAATGAAAAGCTTTCAACGCCAAAACGCAGAGGCGCGGCAGTTCAAAATGCGATGTGTATGCGGATCGCGGCTCTATTTGTGTAGTTTTGAATCGTCATGCATAAGAAGTCATGATGCGGTAGTGATACTAAATTAGCATGAATACTCGAGGCTAAGAGAATTGAAGGTCTTGCTGCTCTTGCTCCATCAGTGCGGTTTAGTCTGCCAAGCCGCATTTTATAGCTACCTTTGCACCACAATCTCAGTGATTTAATACAATATTTCTGCAAAAACACCTAGAAATATGCGCTTCACATTTAGAATTGAGTTTCTCAAAATAAAGAGACTGCTTTATTTTATGGTAATAGTGTGTTCAGTCTTGTCACGATCTCGCTTCGTTTGCTCCATGTCCTGTGTCGCATGATTCCATCCTGATTTTTAGAGTTTAGAAAAATGAAGTCTGCCTTACTCAGCAATACGCAATTTAAGACACTGATGCTCAGTCTGGTCTTGGTCTTTGGCGTGCTGAATATTTGGGCGACCAAGCAATGGGAACGAGCGGCGGCACCAGAAGTGGCCGCTGAATTAGGTGTCGTGTTTGGCGCGCCGGATCAAGACTATCGATTGCCAATTGAAAAAATTGTCCCTGCGTCGCCTTTAGCCGCGGCCGGAGCCAAGGTCGGTGACCATGTGGTCTTTGAACATCCTGGCGATGATGGCCGTTTGTTGGCGCGACAAGATCGCGTGCCATTGCGTTTGTACCGCTCGTCGTCGAATATCGATAGCTTTGAAACCTTGTCGGTCCAACCCATTTTAAAAAATCTGGCGCATGCGACGATTTGGCAAGCAATCACCTTGGTACAGTTCGCGACGACCTATATCGCTTTATTGATTATTACCTTGATTTCCTGGCGTCATTTGGCAAGTTGTGCGATGCGTATCTTGGCGATTGCCATGTTGGTGATTATTCCTGATACCTTCATTCCTTACTTGCCTGGTGGTGCGCTACAAGATTTTCTGAGTGTCTATTTGTTTCCGATAGAACTCTTTGTCGGATATGTGTTTTTTACCTATTTTTGTCTGATTTTTCCTGAAGACCGGCCACATTGGCGTCTGCCTTGGGTGCGCTACGGTTTTTATGTGTATGCCGGTTTGTTTGCCAGTTATACCCTGTACCACATTTTTTTGAAACTGGGCATACTGCCGTGGGAAGTCAGAGAATGGGTGAATTTGCGCATGCTGCGTCGTTGTCTGGCGATTGCTTCTGTGGTTTTGTCTCTAGGTGCGCTGGCGATTTCATGGCGGGTCAGTAACGGTATTACGCGTCAGCGTTTGGCGTGGATAGGATTTTGCATGGGAAATATCTATGCGATTTATCTGTTCCATAATTTGTTCCGCATCATGGACGAAGAACGCGCGGTGGCGTATTTTGAATTTTTTAATTCTTCGATTATTTTCCTTGCGTATTGCGGCCTGGGCTATGCCTTGTTGCGTAATCGCTTATTTGATTTTAGTTTTGCGATCAATCGCTTTAGCGTGTATGCCTTGGTGACGGGTGGCATACTCGGTTGTTTGGTGCTCATGCAGTATTTAATTGCACCCATGTTGACGCTGCAAGTGCGCTGGCAAACTTTGTTGTTTGATGTGGTCTGCGGTTTGATTCTGATCGCTTTGTACAAACCGTTTCGGGCTGGCGCCGAGCAGTTAGTCAGAACCTGGTTGTACCCTAAATGGCGAGCGCAGGAAGAAGCTTTGCAAATCGCGGTGGCCAATGCGGCCAATATCACGGGACAGGAAGCATTAGCTGCGCACTATCTCGATGCCTTGCGCGCTTATACCGGCGGGGCACGCACGGCAATCTATCATTGTCATGAGGGCTTTTGCACTTTGATCACCGGTGATTTTGAAGATGGTCCCAACCGTATTCATGCCCTTGGTGGTGATCTGGCGCGCATGTTGAGTTCTCGTCTGCCACTTTCTTTGCAAGGTTCTACTGGCGAAAATGCCTTGTTGGTGCCGTTTACTCACCGTGGGCAATTAACAGGTATTTTGCTCATCGGTGGTAAGCTCGATTTTAATCAATATCGTCCTGATGAGATTCGTTCCATCATCCACACTGCTTCTCTGTTTGATCAAGATTTACAAGCAGAGGCGCAACGCAGTCATCAACAAATGCTGGCAGAAAAAATCGCGGCGGAATTACGTGCTCGCGAAATGGCCGAGCTGGCGAATGAAGCCAAGAGCACTTTCCTCGCTACCATGAGTCATGAGATTCGCACGCCTATGAATGCGATCATAGGATTGGCGTATTTGTCTTTGCGCACTGACCTGACAGCGAAGCAGCGAGATTATCTGAGTAAAATTCATGATGCGGGTAATGCCTTACTTGGCATTATCAATAATATTCTCGATTTTTCTAAAATCGAAGCGGGCAAAATGGAAGTTGATTTTAGCCCCTTCTCTTTGGATGATGTGATCTCGCATGTGCATACGGTCACCGTGCAAAAGGCGCATGACAAGGGCCTGGAATTGGTATTGGACATACCTGAGTATATTCCACGTTTCCTGGTCGGGGACGCCATGCGACTGGGGCAGATTTTGATCAATCTGGTGAATAATGCGATTAAATTTACTGAGAGTGGTCGCGTGCGTATTGCACTTGATTTGCGTAGCGCGGAGGATTTTGACAGGAGTAATCCTACAGAACAAGCCTTGGAACTCCATTTTTCCGTCTGTGACACGGGTATCGGTATGAATGAGGCACAAATGCAGCGTTTGTTTTCTGCATTTAATCAGGCGGATAGTTCTACCAGTCGCAAATTTGGTGGTACTGGTTTGGGATTGTCGATCTCGCGTCAACTAGTGGAATTATTGGGTGGCAGCATCCATGTACAAAGTCGTTTGGGAGCGGGTTCTAATTTTGAATTTTTCTTACCTTTCCATACCTGTAGTGAATCGGCCTTGCTACAGATAGGCCGTACTATCTTTAGTGCGCAATATCATTATGCGGACACCCGCGTCTTGCTGGTCGAAGACAATGAAACCAATCAACAGATAGCGGTGGAATTGCTAGCGACAGTGGGAATACGGGTTGAGCTCGCTGCGGCCGGTCAAGAAGCTCTGGATAAACTGCATGCCGCTGATGATGACTACTATGATTTGATACTGATGGATCTGGAAATGCCAGGCATGGATGGCCATCAGGCGACGCGCCAGATACGTCAGAATCCACATTTGAATCACGTGCCAATTATCGCCATGACTGCGCATGCGATGGCCGACGTGCGGCAACGTTGTATGGACGAAGGCATGCAAGATTTTCTGGCGAAACCAGTGCAACCGGATGCCTTATTCACTACCTTAGCACGCTGGTTAGAATACAAGGCGAGTGCGCCAGAAGCGCTTCATGTACAGCAAGAATTGACTGCCTACGACCACGTCTACATTAATGAAAATCGTGGCGAAGCTAGCGCCACAGCCGGATACGATTTTAGCAGTCTCAAGCATATTGATAGCGTGCAGGGACTTGGTCAAATGATGGGCAAACAAGACTTATATCTGAAAGTTTTACGTCGATTTTGTGAGGGACAAATAAGCACTGCTGCGCAATTACGCAATGCGATAGAGTGTGGCCAATTGAGTCAGGCAGCGATGCTGGTGCATACTTTAAAAGGATTGGCCGGCAGTATAGGTGCTCAACAAGTTCAGTTAGACGCAATGCAATTGGAGTGTTCACTGAATAACTGTACTGACGAAACGATCAACAGCCAGGAAGTGCAGGACGAGTTGACGCCTATCTGGCAAAGATTAGATAAGTCTTTAAGTCTGGTGTTGGGCGAGTTACAACAGCGACTACCGGTGCAAGAGTCGGCCGCGTATCACGTCACAGCGCTTGAACATGAAGGCGCTGCCGATTTTAGTCATGACATGTTGGCGACAGTCTTGCAACAATTGCGCGAACAACTGGTCAACTATAGCGGTGATTGTCCGCAGTTTTTTGAGGAACATCGTTTGGCTTTGATGCGTCTCTTCGATGGCACACTGCTAGAGCGCTTAAATCAACATATTGCACAATATGAATATGATGAGGCCTTGTCTTTGTTGGATAAAACTTAGGTAAGCAAGCTGCAAATTTAAATTCTCAATTTGCCTATTACTTCTTCCATATCACTTCTCGTGATGGCGCAATTAGGTTTGCATATTTCCCAAATCAGGATTTAGTCACTACACTGTGCGCCTGCAATAAGCTTGCATCGATTTATTTTGCTTTTCTCATTTTCGGCAATGATATGACTACTTTTGGCAAGACCTATAGCGCGCGCAGTCGAGCGATAGAACCTTTTCACGTAATGGCTTTGTTAGCCCGCGCCAATGAGCTACAAGCAGCGGGACATGATGTGATTCATCTGGAAATCGGAGAGCCCGATTTTGTGACGGCGGCGCCTATTATTGAGGCGGGTCAGGCGGCATTGGCCGCCGGTAAAACCAGTTATACCGCAGCTCGTGGCTTGCCGCAATTACGTCAGGCAATCAGTGGTTTTTATCAACAGCGTTATGGTTTGAATATAGACCCACGTCGCATTCTAATTACGCCGGGAGGCTCTGGTGCTTTGTTACTCGCGACTAGTTTGCTGGTGGACCCGGGTAAGCATTGGCTCATGGCCGATCCTGGTTATCCCTGTAATCGACATTTTTTGCGCTTGATAGAAGCGTCGGCGCAATTGGTGCCCGTCACACCTCAACAAAATTATCAATTGACGCCAGAATTAGTCTCGCAACATTGGAACGCAGAGACCGTAGGCGCTTTACTTGCCTCACCCGCCAATCCCACCGGAACTTTGCTCAGCCGTGAACAATTGCAGGCTTTGTCGCAGGCGATTCGTGCACAGGGCGGGCATATGGTGGTCGATGAGATCTATCATGGCTTGACCTATGGTGTGGATGCCAGCAGCGTATTGGAAGTCGATAATGAAGCCTTCGTGTTGAATAGTTTTTCCAAGTATTTTGGCATGACGGGATGGCGTCTAGGTTGGTTGGTAGCGCCAGAAGACGCTGTGTCGGATCTGGAAAAGCTGGCGCAAAATTTGTATATTAGCGCACCCAGTATTGCGCAATACGCAGCGCTTGCTTGTTTCGAAGACCGCACCATCGCGATATTTGAAGAGCGTCGGCACGAGTTTGAACGACGCAGAGATTTCTTATTGCCGGCGTTAAGAAATCTTGGTTTTAAAATTGTAGTGGAGCCAGAAGGTGCTTTCTATTTGTATGCCAACATCAGTGATTTTGGCGGTGATGCGTATGCTTTCTGCCAGCATTTTTTAGAAACCGAATTTGTCGCCTTCACGCCTGGGCTAGATTTTGGTCAGCATCAATCACATCAGCATGTGCGATTTGCCTATACCCAAAATCTAAGCCGTTTGGAGCAAGCGGTGGAACGTATTGCGCGTGGTTTGAAAACTTGGCGTTCTCGTTAAGCCCAGTCAAATAATTGATTGTTGTTTATTTGGGCAGCTTATTTAGGTAGCTTATTTAGGCAGCTTACTGAGACTGCCGTCACCGCTGATAGTGCGATGACGACTGTTTGCGATTTTTTCAGCTTGGGCAAATGCACGTAAAAAGTTTTCACCTAAGACTTTCTTAATTTCGGTTTCGGTATAGCCACGGCGCAGCATTTCGTAGCTGACTAAGGCCAGATCTTCCATTCCTTGCATGCCCGCTGGCAGCATAGGAATGCCATCGTAGTCTGAACCCAGACCTACGTGATTGATGCCCGCAATTTTTCTGATGTGATCGATGTGATCAACGATGCGGGTATAGCTGCTGATATAGATAGGGTGTTGTGCTAGTAATTGACGCTCGGCTTCAGGGTAAGCCTGGGGACGGTCTTTAAATTTTGCTTGCAAAGTGCTGAGTTCAGATTTCAGTTTTTCGCCACGTTGCTGCATTTCTAGATTGGTTCTGGCATCAAGAAAAGCGGGGAAAAAATTAATCATAATGACGCCGCCATTTTTTGCCAGACGTTTCAACACTGCATCTGGCACATTGCGCGTATGGTCGTTGATGCCGCGAGCACCTGAGTGTGAAGCGATGATAGGTGCGCTGGAGATATCAAGCACATCGTGCATGACTTTTTCTGAGACATGTGAAATGTCCAGCAACATACCAAGCCGGTTCATCTCTTTCACCACGTCTTTGCCAAAACCGCTTAAGCCATTGTTCTTCGCGACATCTGCGTGGGCATCCGCCCAGTCATGCGAGACGTTATGGGTCAATGTCATATAACGTATGCCGAGGCGGTAGAAGTTGCGCAAGGCATGCAGGGAATTTTCTATCGCGTAACCCCCTTCTATGCCCATCAAAGCGCAGACTTTGCCTTGTTGTTTGGCTAGTCGGATATCGGCACTGCTTTCACAAGCGCTTAAAAATTTCCCATGTTTTTCGACTTCGCGGTTGCGCGCATCTATCATGTCCATCGCTCTGTGCATGGCGCCACCGGTTTTTAAGCTGTCACCTGAAACATAAATAGAAAAAAAATCGCCGGTCACGCCGCTTGCTTTGAGTCGTGTCAGATCGGTATGGAAGGGGTCGCCATCGCGATGAAATTGGCCCATGGTATTGCTCGCCAGATTAAAGTCTTCGTCGACCAAGGGGGTAGTAATATCATTGTGACCGTCGACGATGATAGCGCTACGATGTATTTTTAGGGCGCGTGTCCATAGCTGAGGATCAGCATCTTTTGGCATTGTTTGGGCGTAGGTAAGAGGGCCGCAGGCAAGTCCGCATGCCAGAGCGGGAATAAGCAGCAATCGCTTGATTTTTTTCATGATGAGGGTTTCCAAAAGAGGGGCAGATCAGGTGGCGACGCCAAAGTGCTACAGCATAGGCGGCTTCGCAGAAACGCACAACTTCTCAGTGGGTGATCTGGAATTTATGTGCAAATTCAGGTACAGTTTTGTGATGTAAAAAATGTCAGATTCGATTTGAATGGTGAGGCTTATGAAACTTAAAAACCGATTGCTCTTTTGTGTTTGGGTGCTCACTTTAGGCTTGGCAGCGCAAGCACATGCCGAGTTTTTAAAGTCCAGCATCACCTCGGGTGAGGGCGCGAATACGCTGTATGGCAGTTTGTTAATCCCGGGGCATAAGGTCAAGCCACCGGTGATCTTGTTGATTTCGGGTTCTGGACCCACCGACAGAGATGGTAATAGCCCTGCATTGCAAGGCAAAAATGATAGTCTGAAAATGTTGGCAGAAGAATTGGCGATTGCCGGCTTCGCCAGCGTGCGATATGACAAGCGCGGCATAGGCGAAAGTTTCGCCGCTGGAAAATCGGAGGAAGAACTACGTTTTCAAGCTTATGTCGCTGACGTACAGGCGTGGGTCAAGCAACTCAATGCCGATCCGCGTTTTTCTGGAGTTGCTATTATTGGTCATAGTGAAGGCGCTAGTGTAGGCCTGCTGGCAGCACAAAGCAGCGATGTCGCTGCCTATGTTTCTTTAGCCGGCCCGGCACGATCTGCTTCAAAAATTCTGCGTACGCAATTGCAAGATAAATTGCCGCCCGATTTATTGAAGTTGAATGAAACTATCTTGAGTAAATTAGAAAAAGGCGAATTGGTGCAAGAAATTCCTGCGCCCTTATTAGCTTTGTACCGACCCAGTGTGCAGCCGTATTTGATCTCTTGGTTTAGTGTAGTGCCGGCTGAGGTGATTAAAACTTTAAAAATGCCGGTGGCGATCTTTCAGGGCGATACCGATATTCAGGTAGCCGTTAGTGAAGCTTTGCTATTGTCCAAGTCGCAACCTATGGCGCAATTACATGTGATCAAAGGTATGAATCATATTTTGAAGCAAGTGCCTATGGATTTAAAGGAACAAGTGGCCTCGTATAGCAATCCCTATCTTTATTTAGATCCAAGCTTCATTAATCCCTTGATTAATTTTTTGAAGAAAAGTTTTGCGCAGAAGTGAATTCAGAAAATTGTGTGAAAAAAAGCCGATAAACATTTTGGTTTATCGGCTTTTTTTGTTACCTGCGAGGGTAGATTCACGGCAGCATGCGACGTAAAGTATTATCTTTGACCACATAGTGGTGATACAGACCTGCTAAGGCATGCAGGCCAATCAGGAAATAGCCGGTTTTTCCAAAAGTCACATGTAAGTCTTCGATCTGATGTGCCAGTTCTTTGTTTGGCGCCATCAAGGGCGGTAATTCAAAACCAAAAAACGGTATGACTTGTGCCTCGCCACTTAAGATCAGCCAGCCCGCAATCGGCATACCCAACATTAATCCATAAAGTGCAAAGTGCATGAGGTTCGCGATCATCGCTTGCCATTTCGGCGGTGCCGGCACAATCGCTGGCGTAGGATTACGCAAGCGCACAATCAAGCGAACGACGGCAAACGCTAGGACGGACAAACCCAACATAAAATGCCACATTTTCATCGCTTTGCGTGGATCACTACCTTTGGGGAAAAATTCACGTAGTTCTATCGTGGCATAGACGGCGATCAAGAGGAATAACATAAGCCAATGCAGACCTATACTAAGTTTGTGATAGTGCGCATTCTTCGTGAGAGAATTGTTCATGGTTTATCCTAATCAGGTAATGGAACAAGCCCTAGCAATTTGCCAATTGAAATCGTGAGAGACAATGAAGCTAGGAAAATATAATGGACTAGTCAAGGACAGCTGTCCAAATCTGGACTTACTATCCTTATTGTTGAGCTAAACCTTTATACTAGCAAAAAACAGAAAAAACCTAAAACCTTCCTTGGGATTGATATGAATCAAGAGACCATCACGACCAGTAATCACGAAAGTAGCGGTCCGAAATCGGCGCTGCTCGATGCCACAGAGGTTAGAGTTTTGGCTTCATTAGCTGAGAAAGAAGCCGCAACGCCAGATAATTATCCCATGTCTCTCAATGCGCTGGTGAACGCCTGCAATCAATTAAGCAGTCGTGATCCTGTGATGAATTTGACTGAAGACGACGTGGTGCAGGCGATTGATAGGCTGGTACTGAAAAAACTGGCAGGTGTAATCCATCAAGCGGGCGCTCGGGTGGCGAAGTATGAACATAGACTCAGGATTAAATATCTATTCGATCAAGATAAGCTAGCGGTGCTCGCCACTTTGATGTTGCGTGGTGAGCAAACGGCAGGAGAAATTCGCAATCGTTGTGGTCGCTTGCATGAGTTTTCTTCGGTCGAACAAGTAGAGCAAAGCTTGACTTATTTGATGGATAAATACCCACCGTTGGTGACCCGCTTGCCTAAAGCACCTGGCAGCAAAGAAGCGCGTTATGTACATTTATTAAGTTGTACTGAAGAAGATGCCCAAGCTCTTTCAGTCCGACCAGTAGAATCGTATAGAAGTGAGGTCAGTGCTAGCAACGCAGACCGTATAACAGCACTTGAAAATGAAGTACAAACGCTGCGACAGCAAGTCTCAGAGTTGACTGAACAGTTCTCTCAATTCGCCAAGCAGTTTGAGTAATTGGCGGTTTCACACTCAAACCGCATGCTACAAAATCTAAACAAATCGTATTTGAACCCAGCGTTTTCGTCATTGATCGTATTTGCCTGGAAAGCAGGTGTGAAGCGATTTAGCATAAGCTTACTTTGACAGAAGGCGAGGGAAATGACGATGTGGAGACGATTAGCCGCCTGGTATCAGGCTTGGAATGATGAACTGATGGCGATCATGCTCCAACCTGAGTTGGCGCAGCAGGTGCAAGGAACGCTAAACCAGAAGCTCGCGCAACGTCTGGCTCAGTTGTCGACGATAGAGCGCAGGCAGTTGCATCAATTTTGTAGTACCTATAATGGCTGGCGCTTATGGCGTGCATTAGCCGCTTGTGCTTTATTTTTTTGTGCTATTGGTCTTTCTATCACCTTCTGGAAAACCAGTTTAGGTATGACATCAGCGATTCTGATCGCGAACCTGTTGGGTTTTAGTCTGTTGGCTGGCTTGACCGGTATCTGGTTTAACTATCGGCGTATCGTCGAGAAAAAATACAAGATTCTTCTGTTAACTCAAGCAGGCATAATTGGCGGCGCTTTCGTAGGAAGCGCAATCGGTGCCTTACTGAAAAATAAACCACTTTTATCTGCGATACAAGAGCGAGCACCGAGCATCTTTTTGGCATCGGCGGTTGTGAGTGTCATATATGGCATTTTAGTGGGCGCGGTAGCAGCATGGCGCAATATGGGTTATGAACGTATCGCCACACAGATGCAATGGGAAGCCGAACGCGAGAAAGTTGCGCGTGAACTCAGCGAATCACAATTACGTTTATTGCGGGCGCAGATAGAGCCACATTTTCTTTTTAATACTTTGGGCGCGGTACAGCAATTAGCAGAGCAGGGTAGCAAGGGGCCGCATGGTGAATCAAAGGCCGCCGAGTTAACCGCCAACCTGATCGTCTTTTTACGTGCCAGTATGAGTGAAATGCGTGCCGAGCAAATTACTTTGGAAGAAGAGTTCGCCATGGTGAGGGCTTATCTGGAAGTGATGCAAGTACGTATGGCGCATCGTTTGACATTTAGCATGGATTTGCCGACGCAATTTGCCAACTATAAGATCCCAAGTATGGTGTTGCTCACGCTGGCGGAGAATGCGATCAAGCATGGACTGGAACCATCAATTCGTGGCGGCAGCATTCACATTAGCGCAGCGGCCTTGGGTAGTGATCTCTGTATTACGGTGCGAGATACGGGCGTGGGCTTAAGTGACAAACCAAGCAATGGTATAGGTTTGCAAAATATTCGTGATCGCCTGCGCCTCGCCTATTCAGCAAAGGCTGGACTCGATATTAGTGAAGTAGAAGCGGGCGGCGTCATCGCGGAAATCACGCTGCCGCTGGTACCAAATGTGTCGACATGATTTAAAACAGGATGATCCAATGACGATAAAAATCTTAGTGGCCGAAGACGAGCCTTTGATGCGTGATCGCTTGCTCGGGCAATTAGAAAGATGCTGGCCGCAGGCCGAGATCGTGAAAGTGGCCGAGAACGGGAATGATGCCTGGGATGGTTTTTTAGAGTTTGAACCTAAGGTCGTCTTTTTGGATATCCGCATGCCTGGTATGTCTGGAATTGAAGTCGCAAAAAAGATAGGCAAAGCGGCGCATATTGTTTTTATTACGGCCTATGATCAGTACGCGATCGAGGCTTTCGATGCGGGTGCCGTCGATTATTTGCTCAAGCCGGTGCAAGAGCAACGTCTGGAAAAAACGATAGAAAGACTCAAAGAAAAATTGCATGCGGTACCTAGTGATCTCTCTAGCTTACTAAGTGGTTTGCAACAAAGCCTGCAAAACTCGGCGTCCGCCGCTGTCTCGAAGCCAGAAAAAATGAAATGGATCAAAGCGACGGTAGGTAAGCAGATTAAATTAATTGATGTCGATGAGGTTTTGTTTTTTCAATCGGACACCAAGTACACACGGGTGGTACTCGCCGATTACGAAGCGCTGATTCGCACTGCCTTGAAAGACTTAATCGATAGCTTGGATAGCGAAAAATTCTGGCAAGTACATAGATCTACTGTTGTGAATACCAAAGCGATTCTGGCAGCAGAGCGTTTGGATGCGGAGCGTATGCAGATCTTGATTAAAGGTAGTCATGAAAAACTCTTGGTGAGCCGGAATTTCACTTATTTGTTTAGAGAATGAAGCGCTGATCATTCAGTTGGCTCTTGCTGATGCCTGAGTCGGAAATCTCAAATTTCACGTATACTCCGGCATCTTCTTCACTGTTTAGGCGATTTTCCGAGTTTTCTATGTAAATTAGACACGGAAAAGCAAACAGCCCCCAGCAGACATATCACTTCAACATTATTTCCTAGGAATTCCCATGTCACAAATTCAATCTTGGTCTGATATTTCAGACACCGCCATCTCTGAAGTCGGCGTACGCCAACAACACCGTCCTACAGAAAACTATAAGTTTTACAGCAATGCCTATGAAGCCAACCAAAGCATCACGATCAAAGCTTCACACGGCTTTCGTGTTTATGTCTTGACCGGTAGCTGCGCTTTGAACGTCAACGGACAAGTGCTCGAATTAGAGGCGGAACAATTTATACAATTAAAAGATGGCGCTTACACCTGTGATACAGGTAGCGAGGGCGTCCGTATCGTCAAAGTCTTTAATTCAGCTAAACCCGCCGCAGTGAAGAAATAAGAGATCGCGATGATGTCAGATCAAGATTTAGAACTAATACAAGAAGCGCGGGTGTGGCAGGCTAAAGCTTGGACCGCACGCGTGATTAAGAATGAGGATGACGACGGCTGGGCGGTCGCCATGTATAAAGATGGTGAGGCAGAACCGGCGTTGATTGGACCATGGACTATGGGACGCGATAAAAAAAATCCTAAGCCTTTAGATCACAATGCGTTCAATACTTTAGTGAAAACTGCCAGCGAATTCGTTCGCCGTCATGAGCAACAATTGCATGCGACTTTGAATAAGAATTTGATCGTGAGTGGTGCGGAGATGGATTATAAAATCTGTTTGCAAATCATTCCCGATGAAGATGAGCCTTATGCTTATTTGAGTGCGTTTGATGCTGAGGGGGAGCAAATTGCAAAAGTCAAAGTGCGACCCGATTTTAGTTTGAATCAGGCTTCTGCTTTGAAGTGGATTCAGCAGGAATTTGGTCGGATTGATTGAGGTAATTTGTAGGACGGGTGCAACCCGCGCTGTGTTTTTTTATTCGTGTAATTGATTTTTGTAAGTACTCATCGTTTGCAGGTCGGGTGTGGCCCGACAGCCAATTACCTTTTTTGCTTCGCCAAAAAAGGTAATCCAAAAAAGGCGACCGTAGACTCGCCCCGTTGGGGTGCTTACGCTACGCTCCAGCATAATTTGTGCGTCACAAAAAATGGGAAAGTGTCGAAACTCGCTTCGCTCAAACAACGACACTTTCTTATCCATTTTCTGTGACGCACAAATTACATCGTCTCAAACGGTGGTAGATCAAAGGCAAATTCAAAAACAACGACCTACAATTGTAATTAACTCGTAAGTCGTAATGTTTTTGTAGGGTGGGTTAGCGTAAGCGTAACCCACCGTTCACGGTATCAGACATGTTTATCGTTTGCTTTGACATTTACAAACGAGTTACCGAATTTTCGTTTTTGACATTCACCTTCATACATGCTTAAGGTTCGCTGGTCGGGGGGGGGGCCCGACAGCCAATTACCTTTTTTGCTTCGCCAAAAAAGGTAACCCAAAAAAGGCGACCACGCTGCCACTGGCCTTCGGCTTCCCAATTGTGCGGGACAAAAAATGGGAAAGCCTTGAAACTCGCTGCGCTCAAACACAAGGCTTTCTTTGTCCATTTTCTGTCCTGCACAATTGGCAGTGTCAGAAGTGGATGAGAGTCAAAAACAAAGACCTACAACTGATAGCAGAAAAATGGCTTGCAGTCGATCACGATTGTTTTGGTGTTGGTGTTGGGGTTGTTTTTGATTTTGTTTTTGATCTACTACCGTTTGAGACGATGTAATTTGTGCGCCACAGAAAATGGATAAGAAAGTGTTGCTGTCTGAGCCGAAGGCGAGTTTCAACACTTTCCCATTTTTTGTGATGCACAAATTATGCTGAAGCGCAGCGTAAGCACCCGCAGGGCGAGTCTACGGTCGCCTTTTTTGGATTACCTTTTTTGGCGAAGCAAAAAAGGTAATTGGCTGTCGGGCCACACCCGACCTGTGAACGATGAGTACTTACAAAAGTCGATCACGCCAATAAAATTTAATCCGCATCCAAACATTAAAACCCGTAAGTCGTAATATTTTTGTAGGGTGGGTTAGCGTAAGCGTAACCCACCGTTCACGGTATCAGACATGTTTATAGTTTGCTTTGACTTTTGCAAACGAGTTACCGAATTTTCGTTTTTGACATTCACCTTCATACATGCTTAAGGTTCGCTGGTCGGGCCACACCCGACCTGCAAACGATGAGTACTTACAAAAATCAATTGCGCGAAAAAAACACAGCGCGAGTTTCACCTGCCCTACAAACTCAAACCTTAAAATCCAATCACATTAAAACGCCAAAAACCAAAACCTACCCCGCCCCATTATCCTGAATCAACCTCAACAAAGCCGCACTATCTAAACGTGCCGCCCCATCTCCACCATCTAACAAACTATCCGCCAGATCACGTTTCTCCGCATGTAAGGCGAGGATTTTTTCTTCTATCGTATCTTGTGTCACCAGGCGATAAATGGTGACAGGGCGTTGTTGTCCCATGCGGTGGGCACGGTCGGAAGCTTGGTCCTCTACTGCCGGGTTCCACCATGGATCGAGATGGATTACGTAATCAGCGGCAGTCAGGTTGAGACCGGTGCCACCCGCTTTTAAGCTGATTAAGAAAATATCGCCTTGTCCCGCTTGGAAGGCATCGACGCGTTTTTTTCTTTCTAGAGCGGGCGTGCTGCCGTCCAGATATTGATAGGCAATGCCTTGTTCGTCCAGCCATTCGCGTACTAAAGCTAAGTGATCGACGAATTGACTAAATACCAGTGCCTTGTGGCGGTTCTCTAATAATTCTTCTACGGTGCTTTGCAATACACTTAATTTACTGCCGCTGATTTTGGCGTTTTTCATGACCAGTTTTGGATGGCAGCAGAAGCGGCGTAGTTTGGTGATCTCGGCCAGTACTTGCATGGCTTGCCCTTTGCTCGGATCGGCCTGACTAATTTTGTCTAGTGCTTCTTGACGCAAGGCTTCGTACAAATGCCGCTCTTCATCACTGAGTTCGACTTGTAGATTGATCTCGGTACGAGCCGGTAATTCGCTGAGAACTTGTGTCTTGGTACGACGCAGGATGAAGGCTTGAATTAATTTTTTGAGATTAGCGCGTGCGACTTTGTCGCCTTTTTCTATCGGTAAGGCAAAGCGTTCAGCGAAGCTTTCTTTTGACCCTAATAGCCCAGGATTAATAAAGCGGAATAGGTTCCACAATTCACCTAAATGATTTTCTATTGGCGTGCCGCTGGCGATCATTTTGAAATCGGCTTGCAGTGCCATCGCGGCCTGACTGCGTTTGGTAGCAGCGTTTTTGATAACCTGCGCCTCATCTAAGACCACGCTATGCCAATGCATATTGGCAAAGGCACTGGCATCTTGCTGCAACATGCCATAGCTGGCGATGACGATATCGAAAGCACCTAAATCTTCTAAAGAACGTTGTTGCTGATAGGCGCGTACGCGCAAGGTCGGCGCAAAACGGGCGACCTCGGATTGCCAGTTCATGGCGACTGAGATAGGCGCAATCACTAAGGCTGGGCCTAGTGGTGCGCGGTCGATCAAGAGTGCCAAGGTTTGTACGGTTTTACCCAAGCCCATATCGTCAGCAAGACAGGCGCCCACGCCCCAATACGCTAAGCGTGCCAGCCACTGAAAACCTTCTAATTGATAATCGCGTAGTTGTGCTTGTAACGTTGACGGTACTTGCGGTGTAAATTGCGCCAGTGCGTCGAGTTTGCTCACTTGTTCGCGCCACGCTTGATCGGCTTTTAATTCACCGGCTTCCGCTGCTAGTTCTGCCATTGCGGCGGCGGCTAAGGGATTGAGTCGTACGCCCTCTTTACCGCTCAATTCGCCAAACAGGCGCAGTTCGTCCAGACGTTTGCGGAAGGAGTCGGTTAGGGCGAGAAATTCGTTATCCCCTAATTTTAAGAATCGTCCCTTGCTGGTCGCCGCCATCTGCAGTAGCTCGCGCAGGGCCAAAATTCTGCCATCATCCAGACTAATTTCACCACCAGCAATAAACCATTCACCTTGCTTTTTAATCGATAGCCGCAGATTGCCGAGACCACGTTGACCTTGCAGGCGGAAGCGTTCGCCTTCGGGCCAGACTAATTGCAATTGCGTCTCAGGTATCGCTTTTAGTTGCGTTAATAACTCCAGGCATTGCTCTGGTTCCTGCCATTGCCATTCATTATTGTTCTCTTCTGCTTCAGAGAAGGCGGTGCAAGTTTTCAGTAAGCTTTGCAAAGCGTTTTTTTCTTGCGCGAGGTCACGGCTGGCTTGTACGGGTTTGCCTTCGTGTTCGCCGAGTACGTGGGCTGCGCCTTTACCCGGCGTGAACCAGCCAGATTCCGCTAAAGGACGCACCAAAATTTGCACCCGCAAGCCTTGTTTCAAGGGAAGTAGATGCGCAAATAAAGTTGAGTCAGCCGCTACTGTGTGCATGTGCTGCGCTAATTCTGGTAGATCGGAATGGATGGAAAGATGCGGCGCGATCGCAGCGATCACATCAACTAGTTGCCCTTTCGCGGCGCTCGGTACGGTTAAGCCTGTGCCTAAAATACCCGCAATTTGTTTGATCTCTGGACTGGAGCTAAATAGCTGCAGTCGGGTCGGGGTTTCTTTGCGTATCAGGTAGGCCTGGTCTTGTCGTAAGGCGGGCTCTAATTGCAGGCTGATTTGCTGATTTTTTTCTTTCAGTAATAAACTGATCTCACCCTTGACGATCTCGACTCGGGTGTCAGGTGCATCGCCCCAATACACATGCGGATGATTCAACAGCAGAGGTAAGGCAGCTTCAACATCCAACATATATTCACTGCCGCCGTAATAGCCACTGTAAGTTTTGCGTATGCAGCTCGCGATTTTTTTATCTTGTTCGCTCAAATAGGACAGTGCTTCGTCTCCTTCTAACAAGCGCTTTAACGCCACCGGACGGCCTTTGCCCCACACGCCTTTGGCGCTGGCTTTTTGTTCTCGCGGTTCTAACTGAGCATCGTCGCGTAACAAGCTGAGCATCCATGCCAGACGAGTATCAGCGGTGGTTTTTTTATGTTCAGGCTCCGCACTATTCAAATTGCTTAGTGCTTGCAAAGCTCGTTGCCAGCTTTCTTCTTTTTTGAATGCTAGCAGTAAAGGCTGCAATTGCCGCTCTTGATGCCAAGTCGCCAATTGGGGGGGGTCTTTAAATTGCTTGACCAACAGAGCATCGGCTTCCGCTGCCAGCCAATGATAACCGTGCTCTTGATACAGCTGAAATGCCGCTTGTAAACGATCATGCGCATCTTCGCGTTGCGCTTGATCTTCCCAGAACAGCGCTAATCCCTCGAACAGAGTTTCAACGTTGAGCTGACGATGCAGCACATAACGCTTGGCTTGCAGCGCGACACCTTGGCTTAGATGATTGCTCAGCGCCTCTAATAAATAATAGGTGAAGCCATCGTTTTGTTTGATGCCTTCGTCGACATGTTCTTTCAGTTTTTTTCTCTGTTCCGGTGCATCACAAGCCAGTAGGCTCACGGTGTACAGTAGTCCCAATACATCGCTCAGATGTATTTTGCGTTTCCCTGTTTTCTGTTTTATTTGCTTGACGATGGCCTCACTCAGAACCAAGGCTTTTGGGTAGTCATTTTTTTTGATTGCGAGTATGAATTGATAGTTCGCTAGCTCCGATTCTGGACACAAATCGGCGATCGCTTCCAGTACCTCAAATTCACCGCGCAACAGGGATTGCCAGGCAAACTGTTCAAATACAAACACTATAGCTGGACCGAACGTCGCTAAATATCTGTGCGTGTAATCGTAGGCACGTCGCACATCCATGAGGTACCAATTAGCGTCAAAAAAGAGGTCGGAAAGTAGAAAGGCTTGTGCCGCTTTATCAAAGCCTGAAAATATTTCTTCCCCCTGCGCACTGCGGAACAGGATTTCTGCCAGCGTTGTTCTGTCTTCGCTTTTGGCGGAAAAAAATTCGTCGCGCCAATAAGCCATTCCTTGAGCATTATTCATGAATAAGGAAAACAGCAATTCACGCCGGCAAAAGGCGGCGTTTTTTGCTTTCCAATTATCATATTCTTTTCGTTTTGCGAGCAGCTGTCGAATGCTACTAACCCAATTTTCCAGATCCGCATGCTGCTTCAAATGCAGCAAAACCGGCATCTGTAAATCCTCTGCCAAGGCATAGCCTTTACCGCTAATTGGCACGACCAACTGTTGTTCATGCAAACGCGCCAAATAATCGCGCACCGTCAAAATACCAGGGATTTCACCCGCTTTACCAATCGACTCCCTACGCATCAGCAAAAGCTCCAACATAGCAGCCTGACTTAATGGCGCGTCGAACAGCGCAAGCGCATACAAAAATGGAAAGTCTTCAGGAGCTAGATGGTCGAATTGAGACATGAGGTGTAATGCGCTTGAGGGTGTTTATGGGCTAAAAGCAAATAGACAGGATTTTAACTTATACCGCGACTGACCATATTGTTTAGCTTAGATTTGACACCTTACCGCAAAATCTTTGAGATTTATCACTTTATGTTTTAGTCTCATACGGCAAACTAACCATAAACGTCGTCCCCTTACCCGTCTCACTCTCAAAACTGATACTACCCCTATGTTTGTGGATGATTTTTTTGACGATGTCCAAGCCCAGGCCACTGCCTTCTCCTACTGGCTTGGTGGTAAAGAAGACGTCAAAAATTTTGGAACGTATGGCCTCGGGTATGCCGGCGCCGGTATCGCTGACGCTGACGACGGCGTTGTTGTCGATTTTTTGTATGCTTATCGTCAGTCGCCCTTGGTAATTCATAGCTTGTAGTGCGTTATGGATCAAATTGACCCAGACTTGTACCAGCTCATCCGGCCAGCATAGCAGCGCTGGTATTTCTTCGAATTGGCAAATGAGCTCGGTGCCTTGATTGATTTTGTTTTGGTAGAGCGTGAGTACGGTTTCCATGCCGTCGCGTAGATTGGCTAAAGTTTTTTCAGTGTGATTGCCGATGCGGCTGAATGATTTAAACGCGAATACAATTTTTGAGACGCGGTCGACCGCGACTTGAATATTTTCTGCGCTGTGTACGATGGCGGCGATGGAGCTGGCGGCTTGTAATATACGATCTGATTCTGGGTGCTGGAGTAGTGGCAGGAATTGTTCCAGTTGCTGCTGTGCTCGTAGTTGCACCATGACCTTGGCTTTGCGGCGCGTATCGTCTAATCCTAATCGGTTTAATGCATCGGCGGTGCTGGCGATCAGCTGCCGTTCTTCGCGGGTGTTGAACAGATGCTGTTGCGCTTTGACTTGCGCGATCAATGCTATAAATAATTCCCGTGCTTCTTTATCGAGTATCGCCATCAAATCAGCCAGCTCGTGCATGGCCATGTCGAGTGCGGTAGAAATATTATTACCGCTCGATTTGATCGCGCCTATCGGCGTATTAATTTCGTGCGCTACATTCGCAACCAATTGCCCTAGCGAAGCCATTTTTTCTTGTTGCGCTAATTGTCTTTGTGCGTCTAATAAATGGCGATGTGACTGTGAGTTGGCGACCGCGATTGCCACATAGCTTGCTAAGGCGCGCAAGAATTCTAATTGATCTTGGCTATAGGCCTGTTGACGCGGACTTTGTACTGTCATGCAACCGATGACTTTGGCCTCGACAAAGAGTGGCAAATAGATGATGGATTCCATAGGCTGCCCATACTTTAGGGGCGGGATACTGCCTATGAATTGTAATAATTCTTCGCGGTTAGCCGTCACCAGTTCGCGCTTTTGACGTACGCACCAGACCGCGGGCGTATGTTGTTCATTGAGCGTGTATTGAATCGGGGGCTGACGGGCGCCGTCTTCTACTAGATAATCTAGTTCTATCAATGCGTCGGGCTGATCGCTGTTTTCGCAAAAGGCGATGCCAAACACGTGGGCATCGAGACGTGCAGAAACTTGTTTATGAATTTTTTCGAAGGTTTGCTCGGTATCCAGGCTTGCGGTTAAACCCTGACCTGCTTCGGCTAATTGCAAAATATCTTCAGTTCTGGCAGAGACCAATTTTTGTAGATTGCGTTTCTCTTCTTTGACACGAGCTAAACGCCAGCGGTACAAGGTATAAATTAAACTACCGGTCAACACCAAGCAAAGCGTAATAAACCATGAAGTTTGCCAAAAAGCGGGAAGTACTTTTATCGCCACCGACAGCTCTATTGGGCTCCAGTCGCCTTGCCGATTGCTGCCCTTGACTTGCAAAGTGTAATCACCTGGCCATAGATTGCCGTAGCTGATGTTTCTATGTGAGGCATCGGTTTCTATCCATTCATTTTGGTAGCCAAGCAGGCGATATGCATAGCGATTTTTTTGTGGCGACAAGTAATCGAGCGCGGCGACTTCGATTTCAAAATGGCGTTGTTCAGGATGTAACTGTAGGCCGTGCTGGAGTAAGCCCATAGCCTGATCGATACCATTGATTTTAAGTCCGGTTGCAACGACCGGTGGTTGATACGACCAAGCTTGAAATAATTCTGGGCGTATGACCGCGACTCCTTGTGTGCCACCATAGAGAAATAAACCATCTCGTGTGCGCAAATAAGAGCCTACCCATGCCGTGCCTATATCAAGCCCATTGGATTTAGATAAATCGTGTAGACGCTTGGTTTTGGGGTCATATACAAACCATTGTGTCCAGATGCGCCCGAGTTTGTCTTCTAATAAATTGGCACCAAAATAGAGGCCGGGGCGGCCGAGTTGATCGCTGATGTGTTCAAATTTGGCGGTCTTGCCATCCCAGCTTATCAGTCTGTCCAATCCCTGCGCGGTATCGACCCACAATTGCCCCTGACGGTCGACCAATAGGCCGTTGACTTCATTGGAACTTAAGCTATCTCGCAACATAGGATCATGCAATATTTGTTGTAAATGCTTGCTGCCTGGTTGGTACATCCACAAGCCAGATTCACTACCTATCCAAATGCGCGCTTGCTGATCTTCGGTGAACGAGGTCACATAACTGTTCATCGCGACACCAGAAAATTCGCTGAAGCTGATGAATTTTTGTTGATCTGCTTTCCATAGCGCGACCCCCAAAGTCGTGCCTACCCATAGTTCATCATTCTTACTGGTGTAAATGCTACGAATTTGATTGCTAGGCAGACCTTGTGTCACAGAATAAGTTTGCCAATCTTTTTTGCCCGCCGCTAGTCTTTGCAAGCCGGATTGTCGCGTACCTGCCCAGATGCTTTGATCCGCGGTTTGGGTCAAAGCCAAGACTGCGGCAGCGATGGTTTTATCAGGTCTGGCGTTGTCGGTGCGATGACCACCGATTAAGCCTGATTGGCGATCAAAAATATCGATGCCATTGCCATCGGAGCCAAATAGGATTTTACCGTCACTGGTTTCTAGCATACTGCGTATGTTGGAACGGGTCAGACCTGTACTACGATTCGGGCTGTGGCGTAGCATGCGCACTGCTTCCTGATGATTGCTATAACGTTGTAAACCGCCACCCCAGGAGCCTACCCATAACATGCCGGAGCGATCAAACAACATGGCACCAATTTGATCGAAGGCCAAACTGCCCGGCACGGCGGCATCATTGCGTATTCTGTGTACAAGCTCACCACTAGCCGCATCTAAGATGTAAATGCCGTAGCCGTAACGTGAGAGCCAGATTTCTTCAGGGCGCACTTGCGTGATGATGTCGATGACATTGTCACCGAAGCTATTAAGTCCCAAATTGTCTAGTTTTACTCTATGCAATTGCTGGCTATTGGGGTCTATCCAGGCGGCGCCATTTTTTGCAAAGCCCAACCAGATTTTGCCATCTTGCGCTTGGAAGATACTGCGAATTTCGTGCCCGCTCAAGGAGTCACTTTGCGTGGAATCAGTTGCGACGAGTTCAAAATGAGGGCTATTTTTGGTGAGTTTTTGTAAGCCATTACTCATACCTATCCATAGCGTCTCTTGTTGATCGAGATAGATGCTGCGCACTTTGTCGTCTAATAGACTGAGTGGATCATCGGCGCGATGTCGATACGCTGTCGCCTGTTTGCGATCCGGGCTTAAATACAAGAGTCCTTGTTCTGAGCCTACGATCCAGACGCCACCTCGACTATCGCCTTTGATGCTCTGTATCGAGCCTATATCTAAACTTTGCTTCCCTTCGCTACCGTAACGTAAGGGAGAAAATTTTCCCGTGTTTGGATCGAAAATTGAGATGCCACTACTCAAACTGCCGATCCAGACCTTGCCATCAGGTGCAGCCCAAAGACTCTTAATATAATCGCCAGAAATCGAATCAGGATTGCGTGGGTTATGTACGAATTTTTCAAAATGATAACCATCGTAACGTACCAGTCCACCTTGCGTACCTATCCAGATCAGACCCTGTGCATCTTGCGCCAGTGCCGTAACGATATTCATAGGCAAAGAATCTTCATTGCCGATACGCTCGAAATAATGTTGGGCGTAAGAGAAGTCTTTATTGGTCAACAGCGTTTTATCGACATCACTAGATTCAAGCTTGGCGTTTGCTGTCGAAGTTGCAGTTGCTGCATGAGCAAGCGAGATACTTTGACTTAATATCAAAAGTGCTGCGCTGATGATAGCAGTGAGTGCTGGAAGGATAGGCATCGCTGGTTTGTTCAAAGCCGGAAGAAATGTGTTTGCATAGTAGCATTGCCGCACAATGCTGCGTGAGGAATGTGGTCAATTAGCAATGACTATCCGTGCCACTGGTGATGGTATTGCCGAATCTGCTCATTTCTAATTCAATTTGCACACTTTGTGTGCGAGTAGGCTTGCGATCATTAGAAAATTCGGGAATACTTGATTAGCGATACTCGGGTTTTATCCTGCTCCAGACAGGATCTCAGAATGACATAGCAATATATCAAATCGATAAGGCGATGTACTCATCGTCTTCATGTTTTTGTATTTTTTCAGACCATACAGTAGCGCAGCTTATGATCGATAGCGGAATCATTTTATGTGTCGATGATGACACCACAGTTTTAGTTGCATTGCGTACTTTGCTGACGCATGCAATGGGCAATGATTTGTTGATAGAAATCGCGGAGAGTGGTGCCGAGGCTTTGGAGTTATTGGAAGACCTTGAGCAACAAGGACAGCACCTGAGTATAGTCATCTCCGATTTCATCATGCCGGGTATGCGTGGCGATGAGTTATTGATTCAATTGCACCAACGCAGCCCAAAAACCATCACGATTATGTTGACCGGTCAAAGCGATTTTGACGGCGTCAAAAAAGTGATTAATCAAGCTAACTTATATCGGTTTTTAGAAAAACCATTTAATCACGACGATATTATTCTGACCGTGAAGTCAGCCTTCTTGGCCTATGAACATGAGCGCACTTTGTGCGAACAAAATCAGCAGCTCCGCGAATTAAATAATGAACTCGCTGTGATGCTGAGTAAGGTGCAGGAATCTGAACGCTTGTTGGAACAACGCGTGGAGCAAAGAACGCATGAGTTAGATGAAAAAAATCAGGCACTGCAACAAGCATTGCGTACCTTGGAAGACGTAGAAAGAATCGCCCGGCATGATCTGAAAACCCCTTTGGTCAGCATTGCCGCAGCGCCTTCATTATTTCGCGCTGGACGCACCTTGTCTGCACATGAGGAAGAAATTTTGAGCATGATAGAACATGCTTCGAATCGCGCAATCAGCATGGTGAATTTGTCCTTGGATTTGTTCCGCATGGAGAGTGGTAGTTATGTCTTTCGCCCCACTGCGGTAGATCTATTGTCTATCGCCAAGCTTGTTACGGTGGGATTGCGGGCACAGGCAATGTCTAAATTCGTCAGCATACAATTGCCAGAGCAAGCGCCCACTGTGTATGTCGAAGCCGATGATTCTTTATGTTATTCCATACTCGGGAATTTGATTAAAAATGCGGTAGAAGCGGCGCCTGAACATAGTGTCGTACACATCACACTGATTGATGATGCCAAGGTGCAGCTACGCATCCATAATCAAGGCACGGTGCCTGTCACGCTGCGTGAACAATTTTTTGCTAAATACGCGACATCCGGTAAGCGCGGCGGTACCGGGCTAGGTACCTATTCCTCACATCTGTTGGCGACGGTGCAGGGAGGTAGTTTAAGCATGCAGACCTCAGATACCGAAGGTACCACGCTGTGTTTGACTTTGAACCGAAGCCAGGCACCACAGGCAACGCGACCTGGTAATGGCGTAACGCCCTTAATTCAAGATGGCTCTGGGCATATCGCTAGCTCGACGGGCGTCAGGTTTTCTTTATTATTGGTGGACGACGATGATTTCAATCAGATGGTGATGGGCGAGTATATTCCTGAGGAAAGTTACACGCTGGACTCAGCAATCAATGGTCGCATGGCACTGGAAAAAGTCATGTTGCAACGTCCAGACATCATTATCATGGACCTTGATATGCCGATTATGGGCGGTATCGAAGCCTTACATGGTATCCGTCAATATCAGACGCAACATGCGCAGCCCCCCAGTTTTATTATCGCTTACTCGGGTAATGACGATGCGCAGAGTTGTGCCTCGTATTTGCAAACCGGTTTTGATGCTTGTTTAAGTAAGCCGAGTAATCGCGAAGAGGTCGAAGCCATGTTGAGAATGGCCAGCCTTAGCTTGTCTGGCGTCACTCTATCGGATCAATTACACAGCGCTTGATACCAAACTGATCTTGATTCCTTATGTGTGAAATGGAGGCGGCTTTCGTATCGCCAAAATCTTGAGTCGAGTCAGGGAAGTTGAGTCAAAAAATTAAATGCAAGACATAGAATGGAGTCAAAGTAATGAGTGAATTTTCGCAAGATATTAAGAAATTTAATGGCATTTACAAGTTGCCGGTGAACCCTAGCCCTAGCTTGGATGTCGGTGTTCCTGCCGCAGATCGTATGGCCGCATTCAAAGATATCTTAATGGAAGAAGTACATGAGATAGACGAGATTATCGCGGCACAAAATGCCGGCGAAGATCCGCTGAAAGTCTTAACGATGTTGGCCGATTTGCTCGGCGATATACAGGTCTATTGTGCGTCGGAAATGGCGAAATTTGGTTTGCCGCAAGACCAGATTTTATCCATCATCATGCAATCAAATTTTTCAAAACTCGGTGCTGATGGACTGCCGATTTATGACGAACGCGGCAAAGTCATGAAAGGCCCTGGCTATTGGAAGCCCGAGCCTAAGATTCAAGAACTGTTGGCGTCGCTAAAATAGTTTTTATGCAGGCGTGATTTAGTTTTTTAGTTTATCGCTTTGAGCGCTAGCAATGAGCACTAGTAATAAGCACTAGTAATAAGCAATCGTCCTGAACCCGTGATGTCGCCGGTTTGATGCGGCGACATCATCAATCTTGTACCTAATCGCCAGATGGAGCGCCGCTTAGCATGAATCTAGACGCCAGGACTATCGTCTTCATTATTAGCTTTGGTAGCTTGTTGATTGGGATCGCTTTGTTCGCTGCATCGCGCGATTCCTTGGGGCAGGTAACAGGATTATCGCGCTGGGCAAAGGCAACTTTGTTGCAAGCCTTGGCTTGGGCCATGTTGGGCGTCTTACGAGGGCTGATCCCGGATCTTGTGTCTATCGTAGTCGGGCAGGCACTGTTGTTATCTGCTTACATTTGGTATCTGTTCATATTGGCAGAATTCACCGGACAGACGATTAAGCCCTGGTTTTACTTAAGCTTGCCCTTGATTGAGGCATGTTTTACTAGCTACTACACGATAGTTCAATTAGATTTTGCGGCGCGCAATGTGTGGATTTCTTTATTGGTGGCTATTGTCATCTTAAAAAGCGCACAGCTACTATTTAGCAGCGTAGATAAACACTTATTTAGCCTCCGATTTTTAGCTACTATTTATTCTGCGGCGTATTTTTGCTGTTTCGCAGTTTCTACTATGCGGTATTGAATACCAATCCGGCGGCAGCACCATTTGGTGCAAATCCAATTAATGATGTCGCGTTTTTGGTCTTCTACGTGTTCGCTGCTTTCGTTAGTTTTGGCTTTGTTTTGATTTGTATTGATCGTTTTTCCTTACAACAAAAACGCACAGAAACCCAATTGAAAGATGCGATTGCCTTGTTTGCCCGTTTGTCGGCGCAGGTGCCAGGCACTATCTTTCAGTATCAATTGGCGCCCGATGGCAGTGCCCGCTTCCCTTATGCCAGTGAGGGTATCCAGCAGATTTATGAAGTCACACCAGAGCAGGTAACGCAAGATGCTGCATTGGTTTTTTCCCGCCTGCACCCCGATGATTATGCAAAGGTGGAGCTCTCCATACAAAAATCGGCGACGAGTTTGCAGCCCTGGCGCTGCCAGTATCGGGTAATTTTGCCTGAGCAGGGGTTGCGCTGGCGGCAAGGTCAGGCGCAGCCAGAGAAATTAGCTGATGGCAGCATATTGTGGCATGGCTTTATTACCGACATCACCGAGCAGTCATTGGCGGCAGAAAAAAATAAACAATTGGAAGATGAAATTCTGAAGAACTATCAGGCTTTGCAGATCAACGAAATGCGTCTGCGACGTCTGATGAATTCTAGTTTGATAGGCATGATGGAATGCGATGGCACAGGACGCATGATAGATGCCAACGATGTGTTGTTGCAGATGCTGGATTTACAGCGCGATAGCTTGGGTGTGGTGCCGCTGAAAGGTCATGGTGTGAATTGGTTTGAGCTCAGCACACAAATTGAAAGTAGCAAGCAGCGCTTAGCCGTCGAGAGCCTGGCGCAACATGATACGGTAGCACCATTCGAAACCGAGATCATTGCTGGCGATGCCAGAACGATACCGGTTATGCTAGGCGTCTCGCGCTTGGAACAAAGTGAAGATGAATGGGTAGGCTTTGTACTTGATTTGCGAGAGCAAAAACGAGTAGAACATTTGAAATCCGAATTTATTTCCATCGTCAGTCATGAGCTGCGTACACCGTTGACTTCCATCCGTGGTTCTATGGGGCTATTAGAATCTGGCGTAGCCGGCGAATTGCCAGAAAAAGCCTTGAATTTGGTGAAAATTGCCAATCGCAATAGTCAGCGTTTGAGTATCTTGGTGAACGATATCCTTGACCTCGAAAAACTGGCAAAAGGACAGATGACGATGTCTTTGCAAGCCGTGGATCTGTGCCAATTGGCACAACAAGCAATGGATGCAAATACGTCCTATGCGCAAATGCATCAGGTTAGATTCGAACTGCACAGCGATTTGAAAGTTGCTATGGTGTGGGGAGACGTTGATCGCTTGATGCAGGTAATGGCGAATCTATTGTCGAATGCCGCCAAATTCTCGCCGACGGGTGGATTGGTAACGATACGCATTTTGTCTGATCATGATCACTACCAATTGCAAGTTGAAGATTACGGCGCAGGTATCCCCGCTGCATTTCATTCGCAAATATTTGGAAAATTTGCTCAGGCAAGTCATGCCGCAGTACGACAGAAAGAAGGTGCGGGCCTTGGGCTGCATATTTCTAAAGTCTTAATTGAGAAAATGCAGGGGCAAATTGGATTTGTATCGGAAGAAGGCGTACATACGATGTTTTGGATTCGTTTGCCAAAACACGATGTGTAATCAAGATGACGATTGTTGGAAAGTACGGGAATGCACTCAGTGAATTTCAATTAGAGGAGAAGAAGATGAACTACGATAGAAAATACTTACTATCCGCCTTAGGCTTTGCTGTGATTGGTATGACATTAGGGATTATCATGGCGGCCTCGCATGATCATGTTCAGCATGTGACACATGCCCATATTTTATTGATAGGATTTGTTGTTTCTATGATGTATGCCGTGATTCATAAGCTTTGGTTGAGGCCGCAGCAAGGCGCGATCGCCCGCACACAATTTATTTTGCATCACCTAGGTGCGGTCGGAATGAGCATAGGATTATTTTTGCTCTTTTCTCAGGCAGTGCCAGAAGAAAAACTCGTACCACTATTGTCTGGCGCATCTTTGGCGGTGTTGGTCGCGATGATTTTGATGCTGGTGATGGTGCTGAAAGCGAAGCCGGAAGTATCAAGTTAGTTCGTTCACCTTACTGCGCTTATTTTTTTGTTTTTACTCGATGAATAATGATCTCTAATCAGGCAATCTGGATCTTTGCGGGAGCGTCGCTGTTGATGGCGGTCACGCCAGGCCCGAATATGATCTACTTAATTTCCCGCTCGATTTGCCAGGGCACACGTGCAGGTTTTATTTCTTGGCTGGGTGTGGTGTGCGGATTTGCGGTGCATGTATGTTCTGCCGCGATAGGATTGACTGCCTTGTTTATGGCGATTCCTATGGCTTATGAAATTCTAAAATATTTGGGCGCACTGTATCTGTTGTGGCTGGCATGGCAGGCCGTGCGTCCCGGCGCTCGCTCGCCATTAGATCCGCAAAGTATGCCGGATGAAACGCCGAAAAAATTATTCATGATGGGTTTTTTGACCAACGCATTAAATCCTAAAGTGGCGGTATTTTATATGTCGGTCTTACCGCAATTCATACAGCCTGATGGCGGCTCCGTTTTGCTTCAAAGCTTTTTATTAGGTGGCATACAAACTTTTATTGCAGGCAGTATGAATCTCATCATTATGTTTTCTGCTGGCAGTATGGCGGCATGGTTTGCTGAGAATAAGAAATGGCTGTCCGTGCAACGGTATTTTATGGGATTTGTACTGGCCGCGATTGCTTTACATTTATTCCGCCAGCACCGGTCTGTGTAGTGACTAGGGTCTGTTGACCTGTATTCTAGGCAACAGGCTCTAGGCATAACGTAGTAAAAAAATCAGCGCCGTTTGAGCGCTGATTTTTTTACTGAGTTCTTTGGATCGCCAGGTTCTTAGACCTTCTTCAGGTAGCAAGCTTTTAACATAAAATTGCCCGCATCCATTTTGCAATCTACCTCATGATCGCCACCGACCAGGCGTATGCTTTTTACCTTGGTTCCTTGTTTTAAGGTAGTTGATGAACCTTTTACTTTTAGATCTTTGATCAACACCACGGCATCGCCATCCGACAGCACATTACCGTTAGAGTCTTTGACGATGCGTTCATCGCTTTCTTCAGCGGCAGCTTGTATAGGCCACTCATGACCACAATCGGCGCACATATAATTCTCACCGTCGGGGTAGGTATTTTCTAAGCCACAGACTGGGCAGGCGGGTACATTCGACATACATTCTTTCAGAAAAAACGAGTAAAGTAGCCTAGTATAACCGACCAACACCTGCCTTTAGTTTGATTTGGCTCGAATTTCTGGCGTATTTTTGTGAATCTGAATTTAATGAAAAAACGGAGCCGAAGCTCCGTTTTGTCTATGGTTACTGCATATCGGCCAATTTAGTTGACGGTCGCTTTCACCGTTAAGGCTGAGTAAGTCGCATAAGCATACACGCCCAGATAGTAACGACCTGCTGCGGGTGCATTCACGGTGCAGCTTTCTACCGATGTTGCGCCATCTGATTTGCACTTGTAGACCGTAGTAGTCGGCTTGCTGGTCAATTGCGTGAATAGATCGGCATCGCCATTTGCCCCGTTGATGGAGAATACGATGTTGGTTTTGCCGGCTGGTACGTCGATTGCGTAGTATTTCCACGTGCCAGTTGCGCCACCTTGACCCGTGAGGGCCACGCCACTAGTTAAGATTACGTCTGGTGGTGGGGTAGCGCCGGTCAGACTCCCTTGCATGGCGTAGTAGCCTAAAGAAGAGTAATTGGAGAAGCCATTTTTAGGCGTTCCTTCCGCCCCCCCTGCGATGACCAGACGATAGTCACCTGCACTCAAATTCAAGGCAATGAATTCTGCAGAGCGGTTCACCGCTTTATTGCTGCTGGCGATGAGTGTACCTGCGGCATTGTAGATTTTTGCGTCGACATCGAGCATGCCAAAATATTCAATCGGATCAATTTTTAAGTCTAACTTGCCCGTACCCGTGACCGTGAAAGTAAAGGTATCGGTATCGCCCGTTCTTTCGATTTGTCCGAAATTGCTGGTGGCGCTGATCGCGCCATTGCTTCCTATACTCAAAGCTTTGCCAGAAGGATTATCGTCGGTCACATATGGCACGGACTCATTGACGTTCATGATACGTAAATCGTCTTCAAAATTGCTCGCGGTATTGTATTCACCTTTACTCCAGGTCCAGCGGCTAGCTGCCCAGTTGGCACCCATCCAATAGTTGCCCATGATAGGACCCCATTGATAGGCAGCGATACCTTCGAAGTACTCGCCACCTGAGCCGCCACGATCATGGTTCATACCCATTTGATGACCTACTTCGTGCGCTGCAGTCATTCCGATTCCATAGCCATAGTCAAAGCCACTGGAAGGATTTCGGTACAAAGTGCCCGCAGACGTGGTGCCGAAAGAGCTCAATGGCGCATTCGAGCGGCCATCTTGATTGACGAAGTTGATCACACCAGTACGCAGAATATTGGCAGATTTTGCAGCGTTGTAGACCGCAGGATTGGTGGTGATATTGATGTTGTACATGGAGTATTGGTCGGCAACGATTTGCCACGCCCGATACATATTCTCTTTAGTCACGCCATTCAAAGGCGTGGAGCCACTCATGACCGCAGAGTGATTCAGATAAAACACCCACGCGCTACCTGGCTTACTCTCTAGCTTAGTGACATCTTCATTATTGTAAGGACCGATGTGTTTCGCCTGACGTAAGGCCATAGGACTATATACAGGATGTATGGCGCCAGCCAGATTGTTGATCGTCGTCGCCTTTAACCACTGATCATCCAGATCGGGAATAATTTTGCTGATGGCGACTTCGACCACGCTGACTACGCCTTTGGCATCGGTGCTGTATTCGTAGGCTTTTTTAGTGTCATGCCTGACCAAATACCCTTTGATGCTTTGGGCATTACCCTTAAGTACGAAGGTAGAATTCGCGACGCCACGCGCTCTGCCGGATACTGACAACAAACCATCTTTAAAATGGTAATCGGTGATGTCGGTGTCTAACTCTTGCCCGCCTTCTTTGTTGGCACCTGTCGTAGAGCGCAGAAAGCGAGCATTTGGATTGGCATGTTGTGCCGCCAATCCATTGATGACGGCGTTGACGCTGCCAAGTTCTAGTTTGGCTTTGACCTGTAAATTGTCCGCCGCCAAGGCGCTGCCGCCGCTAATAAGGCCAGTTGCCAGCAGTGCTGAAAGCAGGCTGGAAGTGATGCTGCTAGATGTCTTGATTGTCTTGATTGTTTTTTTCATGGTGTCTCCCTGTTGTGTTTTGAGTTGTGAGCCCGTTATTGAAATGACGCTTCAGTTTGAAAAAAACGCTGTTTCCAATCTGGGATTAGCATTGCAAACAGCGGCGTGAAGATGAAGCGAAAACAGAGTTAAACAGAAAAATCAGAAATACAATATGCTTGGAATATATTTATAAAAGGCTGATATGTATATACATTCGAAAAGACTTTTAGATAAATTTTTCGTGACGACTTAAACAGGAAAGAATCACCGTTCAGAGCCACTTTTCGGCGATGATTCAATGTGTTTATGTATTAAAAATAAACTCAGTCTTTCTTGAATATTAGTTTATTTTTTAATATTATAGTGTCGCATATTTTATTCGAGCACAGTGCTTAGGCAAGCGTAGTGGGGGATTGCCGCCTCTCAGAATTTTGTGAATTTTTGTCGCTATTTCTGTTTCGCATTACTTGTCAGAGCGATAGCAGAATAGAATGTGTATAGGGAAGCAATCGCCTTTGTTGAGCGTGCGGATCGCCAAAAACAGTGCGTATAACTAATAGTGTGAATAAATAGTGTGAATGAATTTTCTAAGATAGTGCGCTTACATCAAGCCGGTGAACTTCAGAAGGCGCAAGACGCCTATGTGAAGTTCTTACAAAAGCAGCCGCAGCACGCCGAGGCCATGGTCGGACTGGCGACACTTTATCTGCAGACCGATCAGTTTGAGCCGGCACTTCAGCTATTTGAGCAAGCGGCGAAACTACAGCCAGCATTGCCGGGCTTACAAAACAAGCGGGCAATGACACTACAGAATATGCATCGTTTCGAGGAAGCGCTGCAGGCTTACGATACTGCCTTAGAACAAGTGCCGCAAGATAGCATCGCGCAGGCTAACAAAGGGATGTTGTGCTTGCTACTTGGACGCTTCGAAACCGCCTGGCCACTTTACGAGGCGCGCTGGCAACATGCCTCCATGGCGCTTCATCCGGAATTGCATGCTTTCCCGCGTTGGAACGGTCAAGACGAGCTGAGTGGAAAAATAATCGTACTGCATGCCGAACAAGGCTTTGGCGACACCATCCAATTTTGTCGCTACGCTATGCAATTGGCGTTACTTGCAGCCCAAGTGATTTTAGTCGTGGATAAGGCGCTGTATACCCTCTTGCATCACAGCGTGCGTCAATGGCAGCAGGCTGACAATATCCAGGTCATTTCTGCAGGCGCTACCATCCCTGCGTTTCATTATCAGATTTCCATGCTGAGCATAGCAGCTGTTCTCAATACAAATTGGGAGACCATTCCTGATCCCGGGACCTACATTTTTGCGCCTCTAGCCTCGTTGAAAAAGTGGTCGCAAAAACTACCGGCAACGAATAAGCCACGCATAGGACTGGTGTGGTCAGGCTCGGTTCAGCATAGCAATGACAAGAAACGTAGCCTGAAACTGTCTGATGTATTGAACGCGCTAGCGTCGCAAACGCAATGGGAATTTCATAGCTTGCAAAAAGAAATCAGCACCAGTGAGCAGCAATTATTGCAACAGCAGCAGGTCTACCAACACAGTGCCGACTTACTCGATTTTGCCGATACTGCCGCGCTGATTCATCAGATGGATTTGCTGATTAGCGTCGATACTTCGGTCGCTCATTTAGCGTGTGCCATGGGTAAGCCATGTTGGATACTATTAGCGTCCTTGCCTGATTTTCGCTGGCTATTAGATCGCGATGACAGCCCATGGTACCGTAGTGCACGTTTGTTTCGACAGCCGCTTGTCAGCGATTGGTCAGTCACTTTGGAAAAAGTAAGGGATGAGTTGAGACAGCATTTTCAGAATCCAGAAACCAAGACCCACGCTGGCACTGCGTCACACGTGCAGATGCCACAAAGCGGCGTGTCGGCAATAGATATCGCCAATCAACAATTGCAACAAGGCTTGTGGCAAGAAGCTGAACTAGCTTACCGGCGACAAAGTGAAGTGCAAACACAGTCGGCGATCTTGCAAAATAACTGGGGTGTCGTGTTGCAGAAGTTACGCCGTTTTGATGAAGCCCTGGAACGATTTGATTGCGCCATACAACTTGATCCCGACTATGTCAGTCCGCGTTTGAATAAGGCGATGTGTCTGCTCAGCCTGGGGCAATTTGACGAAGGCTGGAAGTTGTATGAATGGCGTTGGAAGAACGCACAATGGGAGAGTTCTAAACGTAATTTCAATCAGGCTATGTGGCTAGGACAAAGGCTGAAGCATGGCAGTACTTTATTGATTTATGCTGAACAAGGTTTGGGCGACACCTTGCAATTTTGTCGCTTGTTGAGCTTGGTACAAGAGCGCTTGCGGGCAGATGATGTGAAAGTTATTTTTGAGGTACCTGCCAGCCTTGTCAAACTCTTCAACTCTTTACCAGTAAAGGTGTTCGCGCGTACTGCGGCGTCAGAATCCATGCCTGCGTTCGACTATCAATGCCCTCTATTAAGCCTGCCTTTGGCTTTGCAATTACAAGCGCAAGATATCCCACAACAGCTAGCCTATTTGAAAGTGGATAGCCAAAAAGCACAGCAATGGGCACAGAGCATTCCTTCAAGTGAACGCCTGAAAATAGGTGTGGTGTGGGCGGGCACGGCAGCACATCAAAACGATAAAAATCGTAGTATCCCCTTTTCGGTATTTAATGCCTTGCTGCAATTGGATGCGGATTATTATGTATTACAAAAAGAACTCACAAAGGCAGAAAAGACTGGCTTAGGTTTGATGCGCAGCTTTGGTAAACGGATTCATGTACTTGCCAACAAACTAGACGACTTCAGCGACACCGCCGCTGCAATCTACCATCTGGATCTGATCATTTCCGTCGACACTTCGGTAGCTCACTTAGCGGGTGCTTTGGGAAAACCTTTGTATCTATTGCTGCCGTATGAAGCTGATTTTAGGTGGATGCACGAGCGTACTGATACCGCCTGGTATCCAAGCGCCTACCTATTTCGGCAATCCTTGCCCGGTGATTGGAAGGCAGTGATGCAGGCAGTTCGATCGCAGTTGGTGAAGAAAATTTCAGAGAGAATAGATGCTCTCAAGAAACGTTCGTAATTGAACACAACACTGTCCGTTTTCGGACGCCTTATTTTTGTAAGCGCTGAGAATTGGCCAAAAAACCGCTAAAACAGCCCGTTTTTTGCTGGCATGATGTTTGCAATACTTTTTATATTGGTTTTTGTAAAAGGTTTTGCATGGAAAGTCATAGCGTAAGTTCCTTGGCATCGGGTGCTGCCATGGATAAAGTGGTTCCTAAGAATCACAAACGACGAATAATTCAGCTGGGAGCGTCAGTACTGGCCTTGGTGATACTGGCTGGGTTTGCTTGGCAATGGATGCCTAAAGGTATGCAAGTGTCGGCTGCCGATTTGAGGATACAGGCGCTGCAAAAAGCAGTGTTCTATGATGACATCATCGTGCGCGCCAACGCCCAGCCCTATAATACGGTCATGCTAGATTCGGTCGAATCTGGCCGGGTAGAAGAAGTGTTTATTCAAGACGGCGCCATGGTTAAGAAGGGACAATTATTGTTCCGGCTTTCTAATCCACAACGTAACCTCGACCTGTTGCAACGCAAGGGCGAGCACACGCAACAAATTTCTAATCTGGCCAATATGCGGGTTGGCTTTCAAATGTCGGCCAGTGATCATCAACGCAAGCTATCTGCGTTGCAATTCGATTTGGTACAAGCGCAGAAAAAACACGAGAGAAATGTGCGCTTAGCAGCGCAAGGATTTATTTCTAGCGCTGCATTGGAGGAGTCGCAAGATGCCGTCGAAAGACAGCGCTTTGCCGTCAATGAAGAGCTACTCAATCAAGCACAAGAGGCGAAGGTCAGAAGCGCTGCCTTGTCGCAAATGGAAACCGGTATCAATGGTTTGCAATCAGGATTGAAATTGGTCAGTTCCACAGTAGAAGCCTTAGCTGTGCGGGCGCCGATTGATGGCAAATTGACCGATTTTCAATTACAAGTAGGGGAATCTGTTAATACGGGTAAGCGTATCGGCAGGATAGATGATCCTAAGCATTTCAAATTGGTGGCTCAGGTGGACGAATACTATTTGACGCGTGTAAGTTTGGGACAAAAGGGCAATGCCCGGATACAGGATAAGCAGTACGCGGTTGAGGTGAAAACGGTTTTCCCGCAAATAAAAGATGGACGTTTTCTTGTAGAGCTAAAATTTATCGATAGCGCACCGGATAAGCTCAGTCCTGGCCAAAGTATGGATACCACCATTACCTTGGGCGATCCTGCTCCAGCAAAGATTTTGCCTATGGGCGCTTTTGTCAATGATACCGGCGGCACCTGGGTGTTCGTCGTCGATAAGGACGGTAAGACGGCAGAACGGCGCGCGATACAAGTGGGACATCGAAGCAACCGGCAAGTCGAAATTATTTCTGGATTGGAGGTCGGTGAAAACGTGTTGATTTCCAGTTACACCCCGTTCCTGAATGCGCAACGATTACAAATTAACCGCTCTGCGAATAAGTAAACAATTCCTATCTGAATACCTCTATTGAAGAAAGAACATCATGCTCAAATTGAATGCGGTCAGCAAAATTCATGTCACCGGCGAAGTGCAAACCACCGCTTTAGATAAGATCAATCTAGATATTGATGCCGGCGAATACGTTGCCATCACAGGGCCCTCCGGTTGCGGTAAATCGACATTGCTAGGCTTGATCGGCTTACTCGATGTACCAAGTGAAGGCGACTATTTTTTTGAAGGAAAGAACGTCGCGAAATGGAGCGAAGCCCAATTGAATCAATTGCGCCGTGGGCGTATTGGTTTCATTTTTCAAAGCTTCAATTTGATAGAAGAACTAAGCGTGTTTGAAAACGTTGAATTGGCACTGGAATACACCGATACGCCCGCCAAGGAGCGCCAAGTCAGAGTCGCAGCGATGCTAGAAAAACTCGGTATCAGTCATCGCGCCAAACACCGCCCTTCACAATTGTCCGGTGGTCAGCAACAAAGGGTGGCAATTGCCCGTGCCTTGGTGGCCAATCCCGCCATCCTGCTAGCTGATGAACCAACCGGCAACTTGGATACCGCCCATGGTGATGAAGTGATGCGCTTGCTGCGCCAGATCAATGCTGAGGGCACTACGGTGGTGATGGTGACACACTCACCAGCACACGCAGCACAAGCTTCCCGCACCTTGCATTTGCTTGATGGACGTGTGGTAGTCGATGCCTTGCGCGCAGCCTAATAGGATTAAAGGATGATAATGAATTTTAGAGATTTTAAAATTGGTTGGCGTTTGCTAATCAAGGAACCTAGTTATTCCGCCATCGTTATTTTAGGCTTGTCAGTTGGTGTCGCCGTCTGTTTTCTATTGTTGGGTTTGGTGCGCCACCAATTCAGTTACGACGCTCACATCGCTGAAAATGATCAGATTTATTACGCGAAAGAGCGTTGGAACATCGAAGGCTTTGGTGGCTGGAATTCCGGCACCAGTTTTCAGGCTAGGCAAGCCATGGTCGAAAGTGGTCTGCCCTTGATCGCTTCAGTCTATTCCCCACAGTCGATTGATGTACGTTATGGTGAGCGTGTGCAATCGATAGAGATAAGCTTGGTCGATCCGGATTTTCGTAAAATTTTCGGCATCAAACCCTTAGTCGGTGATCTGGACGCCGCCATCAAGCGACCAGATGCGATGGCCTTGACCGAAGCAACAGCCATTAAGTTATTTGGCAATACGGATGTGGTTGGTAAAACCTTGTTAGTAAATGGTGACACCTTTACCGTGACCGCACTTCTGGCAACGCCACCTGCGACGACTACCCGGCCATATGCGGCTTTAGGTGGGATAAACAATAAAGCTTGGGATAAGGAAAGGCAGAAAAACGCGATTAATAATTGGGGCTCAACCAATGGTACGGTTTTTGTCAAATTTCTCGGCAATGTCACGCCACAACAGGCGGTGACTGCGATTGAAACAGCGTACAAAAAATCGGCTTTCTTCGATGAGTTTATTAAGCCACTTCTCGCTGCCCATAACAATAATCCCAACTTGCTTGAATTTAAGCTAGACAAGTTACGTGTCCAAAATCTAGATCCAGATAGTCGCAGATCGGCATTACAAGACAAAAAAATGTTAGCGGGCTTGAGTGCAATCGCCATCCTTATTTTAGCTTTGGCGATGACAAATTATTTGAATCTGGCGACGGTGCGCGCCTTACGGCGACAACGTGAAATCGCCATGCGTAAAGTATTGGGTGCCAGTTCCGCTCGGGTCCTGCAGCAATTCTTTAGCGAATCTATATTGGTTTGTTTACTGGCCTCTGGGTTCGGCTTGCTGGTTGCATGGATGGTTTTACCCAACTTTTCAGACATGGTTTCTTTGGATCTGAGTGGTATGTTTAGCTGGTCTAGTGTCACTATCTGTTTATTAAGTAGCGTCCTGCTAGGAATTGCTTCCGGTGCCTACCCCGCCTGGTCCGCTTTGAAAGTGTTACCTAGCGCTGCCTTATCCGGTCGTGGCAATGCAGAAACCGTTGGTGGTCTCAGAATGCGTCGCCTATTGACGGTCTTGCAGTTTGGTACGGCTATGGGATTAACGGCGACGGCGATTGCTGTGACCTGGCAGACCTATTATGTGAGCCATCTCAATCCTGGTTTTGATCCCAAACCACTGCTGGTAGTTAATACGCCCGAGGGCTTACAATCCGCGAATGGTCGAGCATTCCGCGACGCGGTGGCAAGAATACCCGGAGTCACCAAAATATCGGCTACCAATAGTTTAATGCGCGAACTCACTAGCGGTGATTCTGTACAAAGAGAAGGTTCTGCGCCGATTAATTTGCGTTGGTTATCGGTGAACCCAGATTTTTTTAATGCGCATGAAATTCAAGCGAAAGCTGGACGCGTATTTGATCCCAATGTCGATCAAATTGATAATAAGAAAATCACCATACTCAATGAAAGCGCGGTGAAGAGACTGGGTTTTAAAAGTAACGAGGAAGCTGTTGGGCAATTTCTCAAGTTAAGAAGACAGAACGCACAGGTTATCGGCGTGGTTCCTGATGTGAGAAACGCTGATCCTCGAAGTCCGGCACAAGCTTCGTTTTATTTTTTGGAATCGTGGGGTGGTGTGTTCACGGTTCGTACTGAGGGTAGTAAAGAGCAATTGCAAACAGCGATTGAAGCCATGTGGGACCGCTATTTTCCGAACGCGATGCTACGTATGAATACCATGGAAAGTGAATTCTCAGAACGTAATGCCTTGGACATGCATGTGGCACAATTATTAGCCGCTGCTAGTGTGATTACGATTGCGATTGCAGCGTTTGGTATCTATGTATTGGCGGCGTATAGCGTGCAAAGACGTTCGAAAGAAATTGTACTCAGAAAATTGTATGGTGCCAGTAAAATGGCGATTGCCAAGCTGGTTGGGCGTGAATTTATTCTCCTGATAGGAATTGGTGCACTGTTAGGCTTGCCGATTGCCGTCTACCGTATCCATCAATATTTGGCGGAATTTCAGGATCAAGCACCGATAGGCTTGTGGACTGTGTTTGGTGCATTGCTCATCGGTGTGATTGTCGCATTACTGTCCACGCTGCGACATACCATCGCGGCAGTTCGTATTGCCCCGGTAAAAGTGCTGCGCGATTAGCAATAAACATATGGGCCATGAAAATGAGTGCATCGCCAGATGTGCTCATTCTGCTTTTTGTACTTTCGTTTTTAATGATTTAGGAATTCCCTTATGGCTTTTCAGGAAATAGCTGACCACACCAAAAAAGTGATCGACATTGCGATTGATAAATCGCATCATCCTACACATGATCGGTGGCACAAACTCAAAGAGATCGCTTTAGAAATTGCCATTATTGTGTTCGCGGTGAGCCTGAGTATTTGGTTGCATGGGATAGGTGAGCACAAACACGAGCAACAGCAAGTGCGGTCTTTCTTACTGGGATTAAAGCGCGATTTGCGCGCAGATATCAATCAGCTTTATATCGTGATGAACGAAGACCAACAGCGTCAACAGCATTTGCAGTATTTGTTGGATCTACCTGCCTTAGCCAAGACAGATGAAGCCAGCTTCGACCAAGCCTATGCCGCAATCACGAAGAAGCATGCGTTTACACCATTGATGAGCCGCTACGATGGTTTCAAATCGAGCGGAAAACTGACCAATATTGAAAACAATGTATTGTTAGAGCGAATTACGAATCTATATCAAAGTCATTTATCGATACTCCGTAGTACAGAGCAAAGCTGGATGCAGCAACAAATGAGTTTACAAACCTATCTGGAAAATGACTTCTCTGGTGACGACGACTTTACTCATCATTATCAACTGATCAGTGCACGCAAAGGAAAGCGGCTTGCAACGCGTCTATTAGATAGAGAAAAGCTAATAGAAAGCTATCGCAGCTATATTGATCTTGGCACTGCCATTATTAAGGACATTGACGCGACTTATCCCGGCAATGAAGAATCGAGTTTTTTCTCACAGAAGAAATAGACGCGGTTTGGGATAAAGAAGATTGCCTGGGTTTAAATCGTCACAATAAACTGCGCCCCACCTTGTACCCGATGTGCATAACGCACAGTGCCGCCATTGCCTTGTACGAGTTGTCTGACCAAGGCTAAGCCTATGCCACTACCACGTTCTTTGGTTGAAAAAAAAGGCGTGAAAATTTGGGCGATTAAATCGTCGGGAACCCCGGGGCCGTTGTCACTAATTTCTAAACGCATGCGACCGCCTCGGGTCAATTTGGCATGCAAGCTCAGTTCCGGTTTCAGAACATGAGCGGTCGCTTCTTCGGCATTTTTGATGAGATTAATTAATGCTTGTTCCAGCTGATTGGGATCGGCCATCACGCTCAGATTAGCAGGTTCACACCGTATGTGCACTTGTCCGCCACGTTCGCTCCAACTCTTGATTGTCAGTGTGTATAAGCGCGCCAGCAAGTGATCGAGTTCTATCAGCTCGGGATTGGCTGCCGGTACATTCGATAAGCTGCGATAGCTGCTGACGAAATCAGCCAGGCCAGTCGCACGACGGCTGATTGCATCGAGCGCCATGTGCAAATCTTGATAATCGAGCGCAGGCAATTGTGACTGGTTTTCTACCAGTAAATCGCTGGCGGTACGTGATAGTGAGGCCACCGGTGTGAGTGAGTTCATGATCTCATGGGTTAACACGTGTATTAGTTTGAGCCAGGCATTTTGTGCTTCTAATTGCAATTCACTTTCGACTGGCATCAAGGCGACGATGATTTGATTACGGTCACCAATGGAGAGACTACTGCAAGACAATAGCGCACGCTCTATGCCTTGTTCTGTTTCAAATAATATGACGCTACGTTTGCCTGTTTCCTGTTCTTTGATCTGAGCAAACAGTTGCGGCAAATTGCTGGCACGCCCCGGCGCGATGAGGCGGCGCGCATTGCCATTGATCGCTTGCACGCTTCTTTCTTGTCGACTGTCTTCTATCGCAAACAAGGCTATCGGTGCATGTTCTAGACGACTATCGACCTGCAAAAATTGTTGTTGCAATTGCGTCTGAGTAATTGGCATATGGGGGGCAATTTCCGCGACGAGACTGACTCTTTGCTTACTTAGTTGATACAAATTTTGCCCAAAACATAGTCCGCCGACGAGACCGATGATCGCACTTAACACCAAGAGCCGGGTCACCTCGACGATTCGTGGATCGCTCAAAGCGTAACTAGCTATAGCGCTTGCCAGCAACAACAGCACGACGCCCAAGATACAAAAAATGAGCAGTGTTTGTTTGCCTTGTTGCTTGCTTGTGGAAAGGTCAAAGTCCATATTTTTCTAATTTTCTATACAAAGCTGCGCGGCTCAAACCGAGTAATTTTGCCGCTTGACTGATGTTGCCATTGGCTTGCGTCAACGCGTTGCTGATGGTGTCTTTTTCAAGTTCGCTCAATTTGAATTGTTCAGGTGAATCAGGCGCGATGCTGTTTGCTGCGATGGATTTTTCATCACCGGCCAGCGGTCGCGCCGTCGCTACATCTTTCGTCTCCATGATCCCAAAATCAGCATACTGATAATGGGTTTGCCTACCCAAAATCACCGCTCGTTCACAAGCATGTTTTAAGGCGCGCACATTGCCTAGCCAATGACATGCGCATAGCTGTTGCATGCTAGCGGGATCAACTTGCTTGGTGGGTTTTTGGTATTGAGCCTCAAAAATACGCAAATAATGCGCCAACAATTCAGGGATGTCCTCAGCATGCTCACGTAGAGCAGGCACCCGCAACACGATGGTATTTAAACGAAACAATAAATCGCTGCGAAAAATCTGAGGATCAAACAAACTGACTTCGCGTAAATTGGTCGCACTGACAATACGTACATCAATTTTTTCGGGTTTATCCGCACCGACAGGCGTGACCTCGCGGCGTTCTAAAGCCGTGAGTAATTTGGCTTGTCCGGATAAAGGCAAATTGCCGATTTCATCGAGAAATAAAACCCCGCCCTTGGCCGCCAGAAAACGCCCCGGCCTATCTTGTCGCGCATCGGTAAACGCACCACGCCTGTGACCATAGAGTTCACTCTCAAAGGTAGATTCGGGAATGGCTCCCATATCGACCGCAAGAAAGCTGGCGTTTTTTCGCGCCGAGCAAGCATGGATGGCACGCGCCACCAATTCTTTGCCAACGCCGTTTTCACCCAATATCAACACATTCGCTTCGGTCGGTGCGATATGGCTAATCATGGCACGTAATTCACGCATCGCTTGCGATTGCCCCATCAACATCGTAAGGGCGTCGGTATTGGGGAGATTAGGTTGACGACATGCCAGTGCTGATTCTATCGTGGCCAACAAACGTGCATTATCCCAAGGCTTGGTGACGAAATCACAGGCACCACGTTTCAAGGCTTCGACAGCTAAAGGCACATCAGCATAGGCGGTGATGGCGATCACTGACGGGGCAGGCTGTTGTTGGCGCAATAAATCTAACATCGCCAAACCCTCGGCACCATCAGTGCGACCCGCAGTGAAATTAAAATCGAGTAGTACCAAATCAGGTAAGTCTTCTTTCAGCGCCGCCGCGACTTTACTTGGATGATTGATCACCATGATCTCACCATAACGTCGGCGCAACAACATTTGCGCAGCGATCGCAACATCGGGATCATCGTCGATGATCAATAAACGTGGACTTGTGGACATGGTAGCTGAGGTTTTAGCATTGGCCACAAAACGGGCAAATGTCGAGGTGATAGGCGAAAGGGATTCATTCTATCTGCGCCTTACCACACTCGCAATAGACAAATAGTCGCCATGTTCAGCCTGCCATTAAAAACCTTGCGGGTGTCCGATATTGAACAAGCAAAGTGTTCAATATCGGACGATATTTTTATGTCTGTTGTCTTATCCAAAGGCGAACTACCCTGCCAAATGGATGGCATACTATTTGCTGCATTCCTTGCAATACAAAAAAATAAATGGGAGCGGCGATGAATCTTGAACCCGACCAGCGAATTGACAGGCGCAGCGATCGCAGACTACTCGGGCGACGCGCAACACGGAGAGTGCGCTTTATCGTGATCGTTATCTGTGCGATCTTACTCAGCGGTGTTACATATCAGTTTTGAAAGAGGGAACCGAGTTGTCTAAAGAATTGAATAAAAAATTGAACAGCTCAATACTGATGTACGGAGTCGTTGCGGATCAGTATGAACAGCAAGTCATTTACAGATTTTCGCCCAGCTTTTTTGCGCCTCGGGATTGTGAGGTTTGAAATTATCATTGACCGCCAAGTTCATTGAACTGAAACCCATTCGCATTCTGGATGCAATTGTTTTCAAATAAAGTTTTGAATATGCACCCTAATTGCTAAGAATCATGTAGAAGATCCACTGCCCGCCAATACGCCATTTCTGTTTTGACCGGGTAATTTCGCGGCTAGAAATTCTAGCTTTGTGTTCGACGACTATCAGCTAGTCTTGGCACATCCTACTTTGTGGCGATCTCTCACTACTAATGTTTATTTCAAATTGTTGGTAGCAGAAATTTTGGCTAATGATGCGTTAATTTTATTCATCACGGCGGGGGCTACATCTTTACTGCAAATGATGTAACGATCTAAGCCTGGTGGCATATCTTGCATATCGAGTTGAGTCAGCTCATTCAAATTACTTTCAGTCGCCTGCAAATAATGCCAATCCTCGCGATCTATCAGCATGAATGAGGCGCGATCAGCGTGGATCATGCGCGCCATAATCGCGGGTGCGGCGCTGCTGCGTACGATATGGTTCTTACTTTGTTTGAACAGCCCATCTAGCATTTCTCCATAGGAAACGCCATCCACAATGGCCAGACTTAATTGTGGATCTTGCAGCAAACTGATCAGGGTCTTATGCGCCTGTACCCTATTCAAAGCCTTGGCACCGACTATGAGAGTATGAGGTGGGTCTTTATGGAAACTTTGGCTAAATTGTACCAATGCTTCACGGCCGGGAATTTTGTACCAGCCAAAAGAACAGTAATTGGGAATGCCGTTAGAAAAATTATTCCAAATCCTTTTGGCGGGCTCTTCTACAAAACGTACTTTGAGTTGCGTGTCGGCGAAGACTTGTTTGGCTAATTCAAGCAATGCGCCTTTCTCTTTGCCATTCTCTATGTATTGATGAGGAGGTTTCTGTCGCCAAGCCACCGTGATGCTTTGGGCATGAAGTGGCGGTATCGTTAGCAAGTTCAGGCAAATCAGAATGAGCAGCGATCGGTGAAGGAATAGCATAGGAATCCTTGGATCCGTTGTTAACACTCAAATAGGGAGATGCGTACCGGCCAAAAACGGTGATCAGACAGCCTGTTTCATTGTACTAGTGAAAAAAAAGCGCGCAACATCGGGCGCGCTTTTTTTACGGGACATCAATTTTTATGGTGTAAAAAACTCACATTGACGAAGTTCGCAACGAGCCTTTAATTCGCGACCATCTTCACAAGCGATGCGATAGACTTCGACGGTGCCTTTTTTATACAGTAAGCCGGCGCCTTTCGTTGACTGGCAACTATTTTGTTTGGCCATGCGCTCGACGGTAATAGAGGAGACGCCTAGCTCGAAAGGGATTTTTTCAATTTTCATCTCAGTTGAATTGCTCTGAGCTAGCGTGCTTGATGCCGTTGGCGTTCCAGTGCCGTTCATAGTGCCAACTTGTGGCGAAGCGCTGACGGCAGCGTTGCTCGTCGTCTTTGCAGTATCAGGACTAGTATCAATTAACTGGGATTCTCTGACTCCAGCCTGGCCTTGCGTCGCATCGACCAGTTGCAATTTTGAGCGGGCGGATAATAGCCCCATCTTTACTTCTTGCCAGACGTAATAATTTTTACCTGCTTCAGTGACGAGATCCAAGCTGGAGTCATTTTCTGCCTTGGATACTAAGCTGTGCTTGCCCGGCGCCAGCTTTAATGCGAAATAGGTCTTAGAGCTTGTTTTTCCGATTTCCTTGCCATCCACTTCTAACGCCATGCGTATTGCGGCACCCATAAATTCATTGCGATACACATATACGGTGGCTAGCTGAGGATGGGTAGCGAAAGTTTTGGCTCTGGCATCGTCATTAGGGCTGGCCATTTTGATAGAAGCGCATCCAGTAAGCAGCCCAAGACTAAGAAGGGAAGTAATCGTAAGAAATTTAAATAGACGCGCCATGTTGTTCCTGTAATTTGTCTGCAAATAATAAAACTTAAAGAGTGCAGCTATTTAAGCAAATTCTTGGCACTTAGAGAAGAAAAAAATGCGCTAAGCCGCGTCAATGTGGGGGAATTGGCAGATTTTGCTGAAATACGACTGAGCTTCGCTTAGTAATCAGGGATGGGCGTAAAAAAAGCGTGCATCAGTGTGCACGCTTTTACCTAGTCTGATTCAGACTTAAGTCAGTTCGCGAGCCGGTAATAAGCGGCCTTCGACCTCGCCAAAACCGATACGTGGTGCGCCGTCTTTTTGTGCCCAACCACGCATGATGATGCTGTCGCCGTCTTCAATGAAAATACGCTGTTCGCCATTACTCAAGAGGATAGCTTTTTTGCCACCTTCGGTCAGTTCTAATAAAGACCCTGCTTCCTCTGGCAAAGGACCCGATTGCGTGCCGGAACCCAAAAAATCGCCGGCGCGTAAATTGCAACCATTGACAGTGTGATGGGTCACCATTTGCGATACCGTCCAATAAGAATGACTGAAGTTCGACAGAGACAGTCGTTGTGCTGGAGTGCCGTCTTGACGCATTTTTTCTGTCAATACCAAGACTTCCAGTTGGAGGTCAAAGGCGCCAGTATTCCTTAGATCGGCATGGTCCAAATAGGGCAATGGTTGTGGATCAGCCGCATCGCGTGTCCAGCCTTTACGGTAGGGCGCTAAGGCTTCTAGGGTGACCACCCAAGGGGAAATCGTGGAGGCAAAATTCTTCGCGAGGAAAGGCCCTAAAGGTTGATATTCCCAGGCTTGTAGATCGCGTGCGGACCAATCATTGAGTAAGCACATACCAAATACATGTTGTTCCGCATGGGCTATATCAATCGCTTCCCCCAAGGCATTGCCCTGACCGATGAACACGCCAACTTCAAACTCATAGTCCATACGTTTGGCTGGTGCGAATACTGGCGTGGTCGCGTTGGGTGGCATGGTTTGACCGATAGGACGGCGGAACTGTTGACCAGAAATGCCTATGGAAGAAGACCGGCCATGGTAGCCAATAGGCACCCATTTGTAGTTGGGAAGTAGAGGATTATCTGGGCGGAATAATTTGCCGACAGCAGTAGCGTGATGAACTGAAGTGTAGAAATCGGTGTAATCCCCAATTTGTGCTGGCAGTGCGTACTCAGCATCAGCCTGCGCTACCAAAGTTGCGTGTAAGCCCGCTTGCGCCGAGGCACCTTCACGTAAGGCGTGCGACAAAGCAGCGCGCACTGCGGAGGACACAGTATTGCCCAAGTCCATCAACGCATTTAATGAGCTTGCTGATAAAGCATGCGCTAAACGCGCATCCATGATGGTGGAAAATACGCCAGCTTGTTGCGCTAAACTCAGATCCAGAATCTGGTCGCCAATAGCGACACCAATACGAAAATGTTCGTTGCTATCGGCACGGCGAAACACGCCAAAAGGTAGATTCTGAATCGGAAAATCCGTATTGCCCTCGTTGGCCGAAGCGACCCAGCTACGTAATGCCGGATTATGGGTGTCGTTAAGTTGTACTGACATAGTGGACTTTCTTTGCAAGATAAAATACAGAACCGCAGAAGCGCAAAATACATAGAGCTTTGCTTAAAGCTTACTCTACATTTTCTAAGCTACTACGGTCAAATTGTTACATAAGATTCATTTACTTTTGTGAGGGATCGAAATTCTTTTTAATTCCCTGCCAGCATTGGAAATAATCTGCTTGCAACAAAGGCGACTCCATCGCGGCGCGGGTCGGCTTAATGATGGTATTGGTTTCTATCATGAACGCCATCGTATTGTCGACCTTCTGTGGCGTACTGGTGTCGATAATGCTGGCTTTTTCAAAGGTAGGCGCATCGGGGCCATGTCCACTCATACAGTTGTGTAAGCTAGAACCACCGGGACGGAAACCGCCAGATTTAGCATCGTACTGACCATGAATTAAACCCATAAATTCACTGGCGATGTTGCGGTGGAACCAAGGCGGACGGAACGTGTTTTCTGCTGCTAACCAACGCGGTGGAAAAATCACAAAATCGATAGTGTCGACGCCCGGCGTATTACTCGGTGATTGCAAGACCAAAAAGATAGACGGATCAGGATGGTCATAACTGATAGAACCTATGGTATTGAAATGACGCAAATCATATTTGTACGGCGCCATATTGCCATGCCAGGCAACGACATCGAGCGGCGAGTGGCCGATTTTTGCACTCCACAAATTACCGCTGAATTTGGCGACGAGTTCAAAATCGCCTTCGCGATCTTCGTACCATGCGATCGGTGTTAAGAAATCACGTGGATTGGCTAAACCATTGGAACCGATCACACCTAAATCAGGCAGTTTTAACATCACCCCAAAATTTTCAAACACATAACCGCGTGCTTCACCATCGGGTAAGTTCACTTGAAAACGCAGCCCACGTGGAATCACGGCGACCTCTTGCGGCTCAATATCAATCAAGCCGAGTTCAGTCTTAATATGCAAACGACCTTGCTGCGGAATGATGAGTAACTCCGCATCGGCATCGTAGAAAAATTTATCTGTCATATCGCGGTTTGCCGCATACAGATGGATGGCACAACCGGTTTGTACATCAGCAGAACCATTACCAGCCATGGTCATCCAGCCTTGGATAAAATCGTTTGGTGTCGTCGGCATTGGCTGCGGATCCCAACGCAATTGATTGGGGGTGCTCGGTACTTGTGCGAAATCATTGGTCAAATTGCCACTATCGATTTGCACAAAAGGCTGATGCATGGCCGCTGGGCGGATGCGATAAGTCCAGGTGCGGCGATTGGCATGACGAGGGGCGGTGAATGCGGTACCAGAAATTTGCTCGGCATATAGGCCGTAGGCGCACTTCTGTGGTGAATTTTGATTGAGTGGCAAGGCGCCTGGCAGGGCTTCAGTAGCAAATTCGTTTGCGAAACCGCTCATATAGTGTTGGTTCATTTTTTATCCTCAAAAAAGCTTAAAGCCTCTTAACTCACGGTCACGGAGGCAAGGAGAAATGTAAGAGGCAATAAATTGAGTCTTGAATTTCTCTGTATTGTAAGAATTTGAATCGGTCTTAATCAGATCAGTAATGTAGTGCAATTTCTGCATTTTTACGATATAAATACTAAAATGAAGCTCATTCACAATATCAATAATGGGTGGTTGAGAGAGAATATGATAGAAGCTAAAGATATAGATTTAAACTTACTGGTGGTCTTTCAGGAAGTGTTTCAAGAGCGGCAAATATCTAACGTCGCACGCAAGCTCAGTTTGTCACAGCCCGCGGTGAGTAATGCCTTGGCGCGTTTGCGCAAGACTTTTAATGATGAGCTATTTGTACGTACATCACAGGGTATGCAACCGACGCCTTTCGCACAGCAACTAGCCGATCCGGTGGCGGCAGCCTTACTTAATATAACCAAGGCACTTAATCAGCAAGATGGGTTTAATTTATCCAGCAGTAGGCGACACTTTACGATGGCGATGACGGATGTCGGTGAAATGCATTTTATGCCGATTTTGATTGAACAATGTCGCCGTTACGCCCCGCAAGTACAAATCTCAACAATCCGTGCCAATAGCGTCGATCTAATGGCAGAAATGGAAACCGGTAGGATAGACCTGGCGATAGGCGCTTTTGAATCCATGTCCGGCGCCTTGTATCACCGTCGTTTATTTCGGCAAGACTATGTGTGTCTGTATCGGCAACAGCATCCGATTTTGAAAGAGGGCGTATCAGTAAAAGACTTTCTAAGTGCTGAGCATCTGATTGTGTCGACCAAAGAAAGCCCCTACGACAAGATTAATCATAGTTTAGAAAAGGCAGGCGTTAGTGCCACAGCACACTTTACTGTGCCGCATTTTTCTTCAGTGCCTTATATCCTCAGCGTTACGGATCTGGTGGCCACCGTACCGCAAAAGCTGGCGCTTAGTGCCGCCAAGGCTTTCGGATTAAATTTCACAAAACCGCCGATCAAGTTGCCAAAGTTACAGACGAATATTTTTTGGCACCGACGTTTTGCACAGGATGAAGGCAATCTCTGGTTACGTAATCTTTTGGTCCAGATGTTTTCAGAATAGGCACGCTAAAAAATTGAAGACATCTGCTTAAGTTAGTGCTTGAAAACTCAGTAATTCTTCTACTTTGAATACAGGTCAATAATGCCGCTGATTCCATCCTGGCAGACGCGGCAGAATTTCTCACTGCGGTCAAACATCAAGCACTGCATTTGTGAACGATAATAGCCTTGCGCTTCATAGTTGGCTCCTTCAAAGGCACCTATACTGTGATAGTGAGGATCTTTAGAAAATAGTTGGGTGGATTCGATCAAGTCTTTTTTAAACAAGGCGCTCATTTCTGATTCAGGGCGATTGTTTTTTCTTAAGTCTGCACGTATCTTTTGGTAGGCTCGTGAGGCCTCCTCATAACTTTCTTTTGGCCATTTTGTAGGTAAATTTGTGCCCGCTTTGACATGCTGTTTCCATTTTAATTGACTGGGGTCTTTCAAGGCTGTGACATTCGGTTCCCATGGCTCTTGTTTAATTTCGCCGCCAGTTTGATAGGCGACCGGCGAAGTGTAGTACTCGTCTGCCAGTCCAGCGAAATGATGTCCGAATTCATGTACGAACAAATAATTAGCCCAGTCATTGCCTGCCGCCGCAGTGGAGAATTGTCCAAAAATACCGCCACCGCCATAGGTTTCGTTGTTGACTAATATCTCAATAAATTCGTAAGGCGCATTTTGTGCGATGTCGCGCAAAGCGCGATTGTCTAAGGTCAACACGTAACGTTCACTACCAAAAATATCATAACGCGCACCGAGGCTGGAAGCACGATATTGTCCGGTTGAAGGACGAGATACGCCGGATTCCTTAGTTGCCACCGCCAGTCCCCAAATATTGAAGTCCTTCGCCCTTTCTTTAAAAGGAGAAACCGTGAATAAATATTGGCTCATGCGTTTGGCGTCGGACGCAAATTTTGCCATCTCTTTTTGTGTGTAGCCATCGCCGATGATGAGTAAATCGACTTTGTCTGCAGAGTTGCCACTGACATGTATGGGAATAGGCTTAAGCTTGGATTCTGATTGCTTCTTAATGACATCTTGTGCATCGGTATCGATATCGACACTCCATACTGTCTGAAACTGATTCTTATCATTGCGTTTTAAAACGCGGAGGTTGACCGGTTTGTTGGGCTTAGGAAAACGCAGTGATTCTTGAAAGCCCCGATCTAACTTCGTTGCTTCTTCGGTGCTTTGCCATTCGCCAAACACCGTAGAAAAGCCGCGCGAATAAAGCAGTTCACCGCTTGCTTTGTCACGCACCTCAAATAAATTAAGGCCGCGATTCGTGTGATCAATATTTTTCTTAAGATTGCCTGGCCAAGGCAAGGGTTCGATTAGCACACGATCTAAGGCATAGTGCTCTTGTTTTGCATTGCCGCTGTGTAGGTAATCGACACGCACGGTTGCTGTTTGTTGAGCGTAGGCCACTTGTGTGATGAACAGTAAACCAGCTGTAAGCATTCTTCTAAGATAGTACATAGTTCCTCCTCCGATTTTTTTGCTTGATTAATGAGCATCTTAACAGAGTCGATTTGGCAAGTCCTATGAAAAAACTTAATGAAGATGTATGACGAAAAAAAGCGTGACTGTTGCCAGCCACGCCAGGAGGGGAACTAAAAAAGAAGTAGTTACAAAAATTTTACTACAGGCGTTTTCTGAATTTTATGCTGCCTGCAATTGATCAACAGGGCCTACCGAACGCAGCGTTTCACCATCTATCAAAATGCGGCGTGGCTTGTGCGCTTCAGGAATCTCACGTTGCAATTCTATGTTTAACAGACCATTATCTAAACGTGCGCCCACTACTTTGACATGGTCCGCCAAGCGGAAACTATGTTCAAAATCGCGTGTCGCAATACCACGATGCAAATACGTGCCCTGAGTCTCAGGTTTTGCTTTGCGGCCGACGATTTTCAATACATCACGCTCGGTTTCAATTTCAATCTCACTACGGTCGAATCCAGCGATAGCCATACTAATGCGGTATTGGTCTTCTGTGACCAATTCAATATTGTAAGGTGGGTAACTCGGTGTTGCCTCGGCACGTTGTGCCTCATTAAATAAATGAGCCAAACGATCAAAACCAATGGCAGAACGATAGAGTGGAGAAAAGTCAAAATTACGCATGATATATATCCTTATAAAGTGAAGCGATATGTGGTTTAAGAAAATTTGCAGACCTCACTTGAGCATCTGCTGATACCGATATGCAGATGGGAAAAAGACTTTTCAAGAGAAATTATTTAAATTTTTAGGGGACTTGAAAGCGGTCAATCCATCCCCAATTCAATTTGTTTTTTTGGGGGCTAGGAGAACGAAATTACTTGAATTGTTAAATTGTTTTAAGCTTGGTACTTGCGACTAAGTAGTGGCTAGTTAGCGACCTAATGAATTAGATCAATTTCAGTCTATGCAAAAAAAAGATTTAGAAAATATTTGAAATTCGTGTCAACAGATAAAAGATGGGCCTCGTTATTGGAGTACGCAGCAAGCACTGCGAATCAGCAAGAAAAAAATGCAGCACCGGATTAGTACTTACTTTTATGTAGCTCAATTTTGCAGTTCAATTTACAGGGAATTTATCATGAAAAAAATCGCATTGACATTCGTTGCAACAGCAATTTCTTTTGGCGCAGCTTTGGCACACGCTAATCAAACGCCAGCAGCGCCAGCAAAACCAACGGCAACGCAAGCTGCAAGTGCACCAGCAGCAGCGTCCGCTGCGGCAAGCGTAGCATCTGCTCCTAAAGCAGCGGTGAAAGCTGAAGCAGCGAAAGCAGCGAGCGTAGTAGCACCCGCGCCAGCCGCAGCCGCAGCAGTTGCTTCTACAGCGGCTAGCGTACCGGCGGCTGCAAAAGTTGCAGCTAGCGCCGATGTCAAAGCGGCGACTGCGCCTGCTAAGCATGCTGAGAAAGCAGTTAAAAAGCACACCGAGAAAGCAGTAGAAAAAGCAGCGGCTTCGGTACCAGCTACACCAGCGAAATAATCTGGTCTTTCGCAAAATAGAAACGGCGCTTCATGCGCCGTTTTTATTTGTATTACGTTTGCTGATAAGTAATTTGCATTCTGAACCCATAAAATGACATTTCATCGGGTTTGCCACACAAAACACAAAAACATAGGCAAACTGCTCCTATTGCAATTTTGTTGTCAAAGAAACCTACCGATCAATTATCAATTCATTCGCCTTTGGAGCTCATTATGCGCAAAATTTGGATTTCATGTTTCACAATAGGCCTCGCTCTGGCCAGTACTTTAGCCACTGCCGGTGAGCAAGTGCGTAAGGTGACGCCCTTTAGTACGATACGCACACAAGGTGCGTTATCGGTAGAAGTTGTAGTTGGCAGTACGCATTCGATCACGGTCAAAGGCGATGATAAATACATGGAAAAAATCATTACCGATATTTCTGGCGACGAGCTTTTGATCAGCTACAAAGAAAAAAAGAATATCCGCATTTCCGATGATTTAAAAGTAATCGTGACCATGCCCGCATTGACCAAATTCAAAATGGAAGGTGCCGGCTTGACCACGGTTAGTAAAATTGCTGGCGACCGGTTTGAGTTGAATTATGAAGGCGTTGGTTTGTTGAAAATGAGCGGCAAAGTCCGCGATTTTAAATTGCGTGCGCAAGGTGTTGGATTTGTTGATGCTAAAGCTTTAGTCGCCGAAAACGTCGATGCAACGGTGGAAGGCATAGGTTCCGTTGAAGTGACCGCAACAGAGAAACTCAAAGCGAATGTACAGGGTATCGGTTCCTTGAATTATTTTGGCAATCCAAAGTCGATTAGCAAAACGGTCGACGGTATTGGTGGCGTCAGTGCTGGCAAGTAAGCGTTCTTATTACGAATAAAAAAATGCCGACCTGGAAGAGTTAATCTCAGGTCGGCATTTCTTTTTGAGTATCGAAGATCATTGCGCTAACGGGACTACTCTGGATACGTCGAGCGCACCTACGGGTTTAACTCAATACACTATCCGCCGCGACATATTCATAAGCTAAATCGCGCGCCACGGCTTCATAAGTCACTTTACCTTCGCATACATTCAATCCATTGCGCAAATGCACATCGTCGCGCAGAGCTTGTTTCCAACCTTTAGTTGCCAAGGCTACCGCATGTCCGACTGTCGCATTATTTAAGGCGAATGTGGAAGTACGTGCCACCGCGCCTGGCATGTTCGCCACACAATAATGAATCACGCCATCAACGACATAAGTTGGTTCAGCATGCGTGGTGGCATGAGAGGTCTCAAAACATCCGCCCTGATCAATCGCCACGTCCACTACCACGGCACCTTTTTTCATGCGTGAGATCAGATCACGGCTAACCAATTTTGGCGCGGCTGCACCTGGTACCAAGACACCACCGATGACCAAATCGGCGGAGAGTACCGCTTCCTCGATAGATTGTGCATTGGAATAAAGTGTGGAAATTCGATTGCCATACACCAGATCTAATTGACGTAAACGATCAACGCTTTTATCTAACACTGTCACGCGCGCGCCGGTGCCAACCGCCATTTGCATCGCATTGGTACCGACTACACCTGCGCCGATAATCACGATATGCGCGGGAGCGACACCTGGTACACCACCTAATAACAAACCCATACCGCCTTTGGATTTTTCCAGATGTGCTGCACCAGCCTGGATCGCCATACGACCTGCAACTTCACTCATCGGTGCCAATAAAGGCAAGCCGCCATTCGCACCTGTGATGGTTTCGTAGGCGATACAGATAGCGCCGGATTTGACCAAAGCGGCTGTTTGTTCTGGATCGGGTGCGAGGTGCAAGTAGGTGTATAAAATTTGACCCGGACGCAGCATCGCGCATTCAACAGGCTGCGGTTCTTTAACTTTGACGATCATCTGCGCGCGTTCAAATATTTCTTTCGCGGTTTCGACTAATTCTGCACCGACCGCTAGGTATTGCTCATCACTTAATCCAATCTCGGTACCTGCATTTTTTTGTACCAGCACTTGATGTCCACGTGAGGTTAATTCACGCACTGAGGAGGGTGTCATACCGACGCGGTATTCGTGGTTTTTAATTTCTTTAGGTACGCCTACGATCATGATGTCTCTTTCTTGGTATGGAATTTTTTTGGAAAATTATTGAAAAAAAACGAAGACGTCGGGAAGTTTATTCCCGACGCCATTTCTTATTGTTATGTTTGACTAGATGGGTAATCAGCCGGGTTTGATTATGGCACCGGAAAAATGGGCTGTTTAGGTAATAGTTCAAAAGACTTGATTTTGCTGATGGTGAGTAATTGTGCATTCGCACAATGTACGGAATTTCTTACAAAATCTCAGTGTTTGTATTGAAAACGTGACGGAATTCAATGTGCTATCAATCTGAGCTTGATTAGATAAACCGTTGGAGACGGCTAATTGAGTTGAGTTTTAACTATTCACAAGTTAGCATGTCTTAACTTTAACTCTGCAGCAACTAATAGAAATGTTTATCCGGTAGAAAATGAATCGAAATATTGCGCTCGTCTTGTTCAAAATCGCACTTACTCTCCCAGTAAGCTATGCCTTAGTTTTCCCTTTCTTGCATCCGGCCGCAACGGGAGGAGTTTTTAAAGAAATTGAGCTACTTGGTTTCCTAGGAAGCATGGTTCTCGTGACGGTTTTTCTCGCAATCGTTTTTTTATATTGTCGTGATCTTCATCGAACACTTTCCTTGGTAGACCCAAGTGCTAGGACAGCTAAGCCAAACAGCGTTTGGTTGATGTTTCTCATTCCTTATAATTTCGTTGAGGATTTCTTTATCATTGCGAACGTGGCGAAATCTTTGCAACAAGAAGCGCAGCATAATTTGGCACTTCATAGGTTTAAACGATTCGGTCTGTTGTCTGGTCTTGGTTGGTGTGCTGCGCAGATAGTGTCTTTACTGCCCAATGAAATTGGTTCGATCGCGGGACTGTTGGCGATCATTCTTTGGATCATTCACTGGCGATTTATCCGTCAAGTGAATGCTGTTTTAAGAGACGCTGCCAATCTCAATTCATAAATTAAGTATTCGATTCAAACAAACTAAATGCGCTGAGTTTTTTCGCTTGGTTTGAGCATAAACCGGTGCCGCCTCATTTGGAAAATTTAGGCCGTTCGCTACAAAAACCTTAGTCTGTGTTGGACCATGTTCATTAATCTAATCAGGAAATTACGTGATGCACACCATTCAATGTCAATGCGGCGGAGTTCGGGCGCATCTGGAAGGCGAGGGGATACACAATCGCATTATTTGTTACTGCAGTGATTGCCGGGCTTTTGCGCATTTCCTTGGTCGCGCTGAGCAAGTCTTGGATGCGCAAGGTGGAACGGAAATTGTCCAAGTCAGTCAGGCACGTTTGCGCTTGGTAAAGGGGCGAGAATTTCTTGCTGCAGTAAGGCTGAGTGATAAGGGTATGTTGCGTTGGTATGCCACTTGTTGTAAGTCACCCTTAGGCAATATCATGGCTGAACCTAAAATGGCGTTTATCGGATTGATACACAGTGCCTTGGATCCTGCCGGTATCGAAAAAGATTTTGGCCCCGTGACCGCCTGGATGGAGACGCAAGCAGCGCTGGGTGAAACGCAACCTGTGCAGAAAGGTGTACTGCCCGTTGTCTTGCGCTTTATCGCGATGACTTTAGCTGCACGCTTGAGTGGGAGTTATAAAAAATCGCCTTTCTTTGACGCCCAAGGTCTGCCCATAGTGCAGGCGGAGATTTTGACGCCAGCGCAGCTCAAGGAGCTTAAAAGTCGATAAGATATGCTTGAAAAGCATACGCATAGTGAACAATGTTGACACTGTGAGTTAATTTTTTCTGGAATTCTGCACAAGTAAACAAGGAGACATCATGCCAAGCAATACCGTTAAATTACACCGGGTGATTCGTACTAGCCCCGATAAACTCTATCGCGCTTTTGTCGAAGCCGATGCGATGGCGAAGTGGATTCCACCTTATGGCTTTACCTGCCAAGTGCATCATATGGATCCGAGAGTAGGCGGTACGTTTAGAATGTCTTTCCGTAATTTCTCTACTGGCAATGGACATTCTTTCGGTGGTGAGTACCTAGAGATGGTACATGGATCTTTGTTGCGTTATACCGATCAATTTGATGATCCGTCCATGCCGGAAGTGATGACGGTGACGGTCAATTTCAAGCAAGTGCTTTGCGGTACTGAACTGAGCGTTACACAAGAAGGCATTCCAGAAATGATTCCTGTGGAAATGTGTTATTTGGGATGGCAAGAGTCTTTGTTGCAGTTGGCGAACTTGGTAGAGCCTGAAATTCCGGGTTGAAACTTGAACTTGGGCGATGTGCTTCTCGGGCAAGTATGGATTTTGATGGGCCATCACCGTGCATAAAAAGGACAGAGCTTGGTATCTCAGGCAGATGGACGCAATCGCGGGTGCACTGATTGGTCTGGTCGTGTTTATGGTTTTTCTGCGCAATTGTAATTAAGCGATTTTCTAATTAATCTTTTCTAGCGCACTCTCATTTTATGTCCATGACTCAATACCTCTTAAAAATAGTATTCTTTCTGTGTTGTTTGTTCGCGTCTGATATATATGCTCAAACCGACGAGGATGTGCTGTTTGGAAACGCGAAGTCGAAATCCTTGATTCAAGAGGGAAATGTCTTTTGGTCAAAATCAAAGATCAATGAAGCTCTGGAAAAATTTAGCCTTGCAAGTAAAGCTGATCCAAAAGCTTCAGCTCCATGGTCGCATACAGCCGCACTCTATTTGTTTGCATCGACTAAAACCGATCCCAAGTTTGTTCAAGAATATCGTGATAGAGCGCGAGCCGCAGCCACTCGGGCGCTGGAATTATTTGTGGGGGATCCAATGGCGCAAGAAACACTGCGTTCATTGGCGGCACCCACCACACCAGGGCTTTCCTCTACGAATCGGGAGGCGATAGATCTGTTTAATGAGGGCGAGCGTCTTTTTCAAGTTGGTGATTTTCTGGCAGCAATCAGCAAATATGAAAACGCCTTCAGCCTCGATCCCACATTTGCTGAAGCGATCTTGTACGCCGGGGATTGCTACTTTCAATTAGCTAAATTTGATGAGGCAGAGTTGCGCTATCGAAGAGCTATCGACGTCAATCCACGTCATTTTCAGGCTTGGCGCTTCCTGGCGCATGCACAGACAAAAATGGGACGTCCTATTGAAATGGTGAAATTGTCTTTGATGAAATCGATAGAAATTCAGCCTAATTACTTACCTGCCTGGGATCAATATTCAGCCTTGACTCAAATGAGCGATGGCCCCTTGCAGGTATTAAATGCGAAACGCCCTGTTCGTCTAAAAGTCGAGAATAAAGACGGGGCGCAAAGTTACACGATAGAGATTGATCCCAAGATCGACGCTAAGGGTGCCGATGTTGATAGCGCCGTTTGGTTGCAATATGGCATAAGCAAAGTCAATTTTCTTGCTGCTAAGGAAATTGGAGATGCGAATCTCAAGTCTATGAGTAAGGGGGCGAAGCCATTTGACGTGGAGCGCCTTAGCTGGAATAGCGTATTCCAAGAAGAGCACAAAAACACCAAATTGCGAGACCCTTTATTGCAACGGCTGCGTCAGTTTGTCAAAGATGGTCAAATTGAGGCTGCTATATTTGTATTTTTCTTTGACGAATCGTATAGAAGCGAATTTGAGAGCTGGAAAAAATTACATCCATTAGGCATACAACAATTTATCGACAAATACGCGCTTCGTCCAAGCCCAATACCTCAATAGAGCAATTAGCCCGGCTTGAGTATTTAATTCAAACTAGGGTTCGAATTAGCGGAACAGGCTTGTCGGTCAATTCGATTAGCTTCAATTGAGGTGGCTTTATTCTGGCCTATCCAACTTAGTCGACAACAAAATCGTCGAAAACGTATCCACAACGCCTTTAATTAAACGGATCTTATCAATCACGGCATCGAGCTCGTGTGTTGATTCGGTCGACAGCATCGCACATAAATCGTAACGTCCGCTGACGGTATAGAGCTTGATGATCTCATGGCGCTTAGTAAGCGCGCGCATGATTTCTGGTTCGTGTTGAGACTCTATAGAAATCAAGACCATGGCGCGTATGCTGGGGCGACTGCGGTTAATCGAAACATCCACTGTGTAGCCGCTGATGATGCCGCGGTCTTCTAAAGACTTGAGGCGTAATTGAGCCGTACTGCGGGCGCAGCCTAGGGCTTTTGCCATCGCGACTATCGGTAGGCGCGCGTTGACTTTAAGCAGGTCAATGATTTGCTGGTCTAGTGGATCTAATTGTTGTGACATTGCTATTTTTGCTGAATTTCAGGCACTTTGTTTGATTGTCATACATTATGACTGATTTTTTTCTGATGTTTAAGTCATTTTGTGCGTTTGACGCGGCACAACTCCTCTTTACACTATCTCCCTGTTGCCCGTATGGGTACCCATCACATTTTGCCGTCATTAGTTACATAAAGAGAGAGACATCATGGAACAAAAAGTCGAATTTAATCCTATCAAGAAATTACTGACACGCGAAGAATTAGACGCTTATGATCCAGAGTCAGAATCTTGGCAAAAACAGTTTACACGTCGTTATTCTCACCATTCTGAATTGATGGGTGTATTGAATAATGTGGAAGATGTGGATAACACAGTCTACAAAAAATTCGCGGTAGCGATTACGCCTTACATGGCGAAATTGATGGATAAAGATGATCCAAATTGCCCTATCCGTTTGCAATACATGCCTTCACATCACGAACAAACCATTCCTGGTTTCGCGACTTCTTTGGATCAATTAGGCGAAGAGGGCGATACGATTCCTGGTACTAGCGTGGTCCATCGTTATCCACGTCGTGTGTTGTTCTTGGTTTCCAATACTTGTGCGACTTTGTGCCGTTTCTGCACACGTAAGCGTATGGTGTCTCAGCCTGATGGTTCAGTGGCCAAAGACGAAATCGAAGCATCTATCGATTACATCGCAAGCAATCCACAGATTGACGACGTACTCTTGTCTGGTGGCGATCCGTTGACATTTACGGATGAGCGTTTAGATTACATCCTCGGTGAAATTCGTCGCCGTGCACCGCATGTTCGCTTCTTGCGCATGGGTTCACGTATGGTCGTGCAATTGCCAACACGCGTTACTCCAGAGTTGTGCGCTGTCCTGGAAAAGCATCGCGTACAGATGATCAACATCCATATCGGTCATCCAAAAGAAATCACCCCTTTGCTGCGTCAACGCGTCAAGATGATACAAAAAGCCGGCATCATGATGGGCTTGCAAACCGTGTGTTTGAAAGGCGTGAATGATGACGTCGAAGTGATGCGTGATTTGTTTATGCAAACGATAGAAATGGGTGTACGTCCTTACTACGTGTATTCCACTGACATGGTGGAAGGTGCTGCACACTTCATCGTGCCACATCACCGCATGATTGAATTGTATGAAGGTTTGCGTGGTTGGATCAGTGGTCCAGCAGTGCCAACCTTTGTGGTCGATGGTTTGGGTGGTTTGGGTAAATTGCCTATCATTCCGACGTATGTACGTGAAGAAGAGTTACCAGACGGTAGCGGTACGACAGTGAAGTGCCGTAACTACAAAGGCATGACCATCGACATGCCTGGCTTGGGTCATAACTTTAGTTTGCCTACGCGTAGTAACTAATCTGCTTCGGTATCAAAGCCCTTCTCCCGCAGGCGGGAGAAGGGGAGGGAGTCAAAGCATGCTTTGACAGGCGTTCAGCTATGAATGTTGGTCGTTATTGGAATGAATTTCGGTATTGCTTTTTTCCAATGATGCAACTATTTCAATCACCCTCACCCTAACCCTCTCCCGCTTGCGGGAGAGGGGACATTAGCGGCGATCATCTACCTAACTATCCCAATCTGCTCATCATGACATTCACAACCCCAAGCTCCCCCTACGGCATCCACCGCGTTATCGAACCACAAGGCGTATTGCCACAAGGCGCGTGGAAAATCGATAACACGATGGAGATCACCGACAACGAAATCCTGATCGATGTTTCTGCTTTAAATATCGACGCTGCCAGCTTCACGCAAATCAAACAAGAAGCGAATGGCGATGAAGCCAAAGTTGCTGAGATCGTCAAAGGCATAGTCGAAAAGCGCGGCAAGCACCACAATCCTGTGACGGGTTCTGGTGGCATGTTAATCGGTACGATTTTGGAAATTGGCACAGCCTTAGCTGGCAAGATTGACTTAAAAGTAGGCGACAAAATTGCTACCTTGGTCTCCTTGTCATTGACACCTCTGCGCATTGATGAAATCGTCAAGATTCACATGCAAAAAGATCAGGTCGATATCAAAGGCAAAGCGATTTTGTTTGAAACTGGCCTTTACGCGAAACTGCCAGAAGACATCGATGAAAAGATGGCGCTCGCGATTTTGGACGTTGCTGGTGCGCCTGCTCAAACAGCGCGTTTGGTCAAAGAAGGCGACACCGTTGTCGTCATCGGTGGTGGTGGCAAGTCCGGTACTTTGTGTGTGTACGAAGCGAAAAAACGCGCTGGCAAAAACGGTTGCGTGATCGGTGTTTCTCCGTTTGAAAAAGACTGCAAACGCATGCAAGAATTAGGTTGGGCTGATCATACTTTACAAGTCGATGCGACCGATGCTTTGGCCTTGATGGAAGCCGTAGCGAAAGTGACCAATGGCGCAATGGCCGATTTAGTCATCAATTGCGTGAATATTCAGAACACCGAGATGGGCAGCATCTTGTCCACCAAACAGCACGGTAAAATTTATTTCTTCTCTATGGCAACTAGCTTTACTGCAGCCGCTCTCGGCGCAGAAGGTGTAGGTAAAGACGTGGAAATGATCGTCGGCAATGGCTACGCAACTGGTCACGCAGAACATTCTTTAGCCTTGCTGCGCGAGAGTGAAACACTGCGCAAATTGTTCACTGAACTCTACGTTTAACAGCATAGAAAGATGCCGACGATGGAGTTCAAACATCCCAATTTAAGTAGCATCAAAACCAGCCCGCTATGGCAACGCATCCACGATAGTGGCATGCAGACTTTAGCGGTCATGGGCATGACCAAAAATACCGGTAAGACGGTTGCGATGAATCACGTTCTGGCGCAAGCAGCGGCGGGGCAAGTCGATATCGGTTTAACCTCGATCGGTCGTGATGGTGAAGACCGCGATCAAGTATTTTTCAACCCAAAACCACCGATCATGGTGTGGCCAGGAAATTTAGTTGCTACCGCACGCGAAACTTTGCAGCGCGCTAAAGTGCGTTGGAAGTTGATTGACTCCACGCAGATCGATAGCCCTATGGGTGAGATTTTGGTCGTCAAAGTCATGGAATATGGTGAGATGGAAGTCGCTGGTGCGTCGCGTGGCAGTGATCAGTTAAAAGTGATCGCACGTTTGCGTCAATGCGGCGCGAGTTTGGTGATTTTGGATGGCGCTTTAGGCCGCAGTCACCATGCGTCTCCAGCGATTGCTGACGGCGTGATTCTGGCAACCGGTGCTGCAATCGGTGGTGGCATACAAGACGTGATTCGCAAGACGCGTGATCGTCTTGGTATTCTCGGCATCAAACAAGCGGATGAAGGCATAAAGGCGCAATGCGAAGCCGTGTTCACACAAGGCGGTGTTGGTATTTGGGATCAACAGGGCAAGACGCTATTTTTAGAAGAAATTGCTACTTTAAATGCTGGCGCGAAATTGATGGAATTCATCGACGCCGATGTGGGCACGATTGCGGTTAGTGGTGCAGTTGGGCGTCAATTGTGGCGCGCCTTAAGTAGTTTGGCGGAACGTCATCCAGCATTGACCGTGGTTGTTGCAGATGGCACGAAATTATTTATAGAAAACACCGATTTGTTGATCTTTCAAAAGCTCGGTGCGAAATTAGTCGGGTATCGTGGTATTAATCTGACCGGGATTACTTTGAATCCATTTTCGCCCATGGGTGGCAGTTTTGACGCTGCTGAGTTTTTGGATGTGGCAAAGAATGCCTTCATCGCTTACGACGTATGTGACGTTGTACTAGAAGCGACATCGGACGAAAAAATTAAAGAAACAGGAGAAGCAGCATGAGCCAATTACAACTAGATCAGGCACAAATCGATCGCGCACGCGATTCAGCGCGCCGCATCGCACGTCAAGTGTTCGATGAAATGTCACAGTACACAACCACAACGGTAGAACGCGCGACTTTGCGTTTGCTGGGCATTGACGGCATTGATGAAAACTATGTGCCTTTGCCAAACGTGGTCGTTGATCATTTGCAAGCGCAAAACTTATTGCAGCATGGCGCGGCACCGATCGTGGTCGCTGCTATGCAAGAAAATAAGATGACAGCGCAAGAAGTTGCTGAGGCGGTTTCTAAAGGCACGCTGACTTTGGCTTTGCCAAAAGACGCAGATGCTGCGCGCAAAGCAACCGAAGCGCAAGCGGCGATCATGTGCGAACGTATCGCCAATCAACGCGCTTACCGTTCCAAACAAATCGAGACGATGGGTGAAGCACCAACGCCATGGTTGTATCTGATCGTCGCGACCGGCAATATTTATGAAGACGTAGTGCAAGCACGTGCGGCTGCAGAGCAGGGCGCAGACATCATTGCAGTGATTCGCTCGACTGGTCAAAGTTTGCTCGACTATGTGCCTTACGGCGCAACCACCGAAGGTTTTGGCGGTACTTACGCGACGCAAGAAAACTTCAAATTGATGCGCGCCGCTTTGGACGAAGTTGGTGAAAAACTCGGTCGTTATATTCGTTTGACCAACTACTGCTCTGGTCTGTGTATGCCTGAGATCGCAGCGATGGGCGCGATTGAACGTCTCGATATGATGCTCAATGATTCCATGTACGGCATCATCTTCCGCGACATCAATATGAAGCGTACCTTCATCGATCAATTCTTCTCACGTATGGTGAATGCTTACGCGGGCATTATCATCAATACCGGTGAAGATAATTATTTGACGACAGCCGATGCTTATGAAGCCGCGCATACGGTCTTGGCATCACAATTGATTAACGAGCAGTTTGCGTATCTGTCAGGCTTGCAGCCAGATCAAATGGGTCTCGGTCATGCATTCGAAATTCACCCAGAATTAGAAAACGGCTTCTTGTGGGAAATGGCGCATGCCCAATTAGTGCGTCAGGTTTTCCCAGATGCCTCTTTGAAATACATGCCACCGACTAAACACATGACAGGCAATATTTTCAAAGGCCAGGTACAGGACACCTTGTTCAATATCGTCAGTACGGTCACCAATCAAAATATTCACTTGCTAGGAATGATGACCGAAGCGATTCATACGCCATTTATTCAAGACCGTTTCTTGGCGATTCAAAATGCGAAATATGTATTCGGCACCATGAAGGATTTGAACTCTGAAATCGAATTCAAATCAGGCGGTAAGATAGAAACACGTGCACAAGAAGTTTTGGCAGAAACAGAAAGCATCTTGGCAGAGATAGAAAAAATGGGCTTGTCAGCAGCGATTGGTAAGGGCACCTTTGCAGAGATCTCACGCACACCAACCGGCGGTAAAGGTTTGGCTGGCGTGATCACTAAAGCCGCGGATTACTACAATCCATTCCCACAATTGATGTTGCCAACGACGTTGCCAACCCATGCAGCCTAAGGAGAAAAACATGACAACAATGGCAGATATCAAAAAACCAGAACAGTGGGTTAAGCCGTATGGCGACACCATGAACGATGGTCGTGTACAGGTTTCTTTCACCTTGCCGGTCGCACTCGATGAAACATCTAAAGAAGGCGCGAAGCGTTTGGCTTTGTTGATGGGCTTGGAAGAACCCTCTGTTGTTCATTGCGAAGATATGGGTAAAGGCTTTAGCTTTTATGTCGTGTATGGTCAGTGCAAACATCAAGTCGATTTGTCTAGCTTCCAAGTCGTGAAGCCAGAATACGAAACGCTCGATAAATATGCGATTGATGCTTTGATCGCTGAGAAGATGGGCCGTCGTATGGTCGTGATCGGCGCTTGTATTGAAACCGATGCGCATACCGTGGGTATTGACGCCATCATGAACATGAAGGGCTATAACGGTCACAAAGGTCTAGAGAGCTATCACGAAGTGCGCGCCATCAATATGGGTGCGCAGGTCGATTCTGAAGAATTGATCGCGCGTGCCATCGAAGAAAAAGCCGACGTGATTTTGGTGTCGCAAGTCGTGACGCAAAAAAATATTCATCTCGATAATTTGACCAAGTTGTCCGACTTGTTAGAAGCAGAAGGCTTGCGTGATAAGGTGATCTTGGTGGTTGGTGGTCCCCGTATTTCGCATGAGTTGGCGAAGGAGTTGGGTTACGATGCCGGCTTTGGTACCAAGTCTTATGCTGAAGATGTGGCGTCGTTTGCGATTCATGAATGGATTAAGCGCCACGCGGCGTAATCGAATATATGTTCCCTCTCCCGCATGCGGGAGAGGGTTAGGGTGAGGGTGGTTCTGAAGCTGTAAGGTCATTGGTGGGTAAACGACGGCGGAGACGGATAGTCTTTTGTACTAAATCACTTTATCCGAATTAGAACGCCCCTCATCCCCAACCCTTCTCTCGCTTGCGGGAGAAGGGAGCAATGAACCGAATTTAAAAGAGGTAATGATGGAAGATTTATCCAAGTACACGAGTTTGATACGCCTGCGCATGGGTTCGCACGACGCGCACTATGCAGGTGATCTGGTCGATGGCGCGAAGATGTTGAATTTGTTTGGCGATGTCGCGACAGAATTGTTGATCCGTAGTGACGGCGATGAAGGTTTGTTTGTGGCCTACGATAATGTGCAATTTATGGCGCCGGTGTTTGCTGGTGATTATATTGAAGCGACAGGTCGTATTGTTTCTATGGGCAAGACTTCACGTAAGATGGAGTTTGAAGCGCGTAAGGTGATTTCGCCTGCGAAGATTGCTGGACAGGTTTCTGCTGCGGATGTGTTGGCTGAGCCTGTGGTGGTTTGCAAGGCTTCTGGGACTTGTGTGGTGCCGGCGGATTTTCAGCGGATTAAGCGCTAATCGTACTTGTTGAGTGATTGCCGATTGTAGAGCAATGGTAATCTAATCATTGTCAACAAAAATGGCGATTTGCCTGCATCCGGATAGAGCGCTCGCTTTACTCCTTCTCCTTCAAGGGGAAGGTTGGAATGGGGATGGGTTTTAGGTTCTGTAGGGCGGGTGAAACCCGCGCTGCTTTGTTTTTCGTATTTTGATTTGACGTTCTCGGATGCGAAACATGTACTTGGTCGGGTGTGGCCCGACGGCCACTTACCTTTTTTGCTTCGCCAAAAAAGAGGTAAGCCAAAAAAGGCGACCGTAGACTCGCCCTTCGGGTGCTTACGCTACGCTTCAGCATAATTTGTGCGTCACAAAAAATGGGAAAGTGTCGAAACTCGCTTCGCTCAAACAACGACACTTTCTTATCCATTTTCTGTGAAGCACAAATTACATCGTCTCAAACGGGGGTAGGTCAAAGGCAAAGTCAAAAACAACGACCTACAACGGTTAATAGAAAATTGAATGCCGTAGGCTCTGATTGTTTTGGTGTTGTTTTTGAAGTTGTTTTTGATTTTGACTTTCATCCACTTCTGACACTGCCAATTGTGCAGGACAGAAAATGGATAAAGAAAGCTTCGTTGTCTGAGCGAAGCGAGTTTCGAAGCTTTCCCATTTTTGTCCTGCATAATTGGGAACCCGAAGGGCAGTGGCAGCGTGGTCGCCTTTCTTTGCTTCCTTTCTTTGGCGAAGCAAAGAAAGGAAGTGGCTGTCGGGCCACACCCGACCTGTGAACGACGAGCAAACTCGAAAGCAAAAACGAAGTACAAAAGAAAAAAACGCGGGTTGCACCCGCCCTACAAATAAGTTAAACAATCTGTGCAAGAATGCGCAAAGAATGTACTAAATAAAGAGACCAAGATCATGGAAAAACTCATCATCACAGCAGCCCTAACAGGCGCTGAAGTCACCCGCGAACAACAACCTAACCTCCCCATCACCCCAGACGAAATCGCCGATGCCGCATTCGAATGCGCCAAAGCTGGCGCCTCCATCGTTCATGTACATGGACGTTACGATGACGGCACACCAACGCAAGACAAGGAAGTCTATCGCCAGATCATCACCAAAGTACGCGAACGTTGCGATGTGATCGTACAGGTTTCAACTGGCGGTGCAGTTGGCATGACAGCGCAGGAGCGCCTCGCGCCAGTTACGTTGAAGCCAGAAATGGCAACTCTGTCGATGGGCTCAGTCAATTTCGGTAACGATGTATTTATGAATCATCCCGACGACATGGATATCTTCGCGACGACCATGAAAGACTTGGGTGTCAAAATAGAGTATGAAGTCTTCGATACCGGCATGATCAGCACCGTCAATCGCTGGTTGAAAAAGGGTTTAATCACTGCACCTTTGCATGTTGATTTCGTGCTTGGTATTCCCGGCGCGATGGCTGGCACGCCAGAGGCTTTGATGTATATGCGCTCACAATTGCCAGCGGATGCAAGTTGGACAGTCGCTGGTATTGGCGCAGCGCAATTGCCCTTGGCGACTATGGCGATTATTCTTGGTGGTCATGTCCGTGTTGGCTTTGAGGACAATGTGTATTACCGCAAAGGTGAACTCGCTACCAGTAATGCGCAATTAGTTGAACGTGTGGCACGCATCAGCCGTGAACATGATAGAGCTGTGGCGACACCTGCTGAAGCACGGCAGATTTTGGGTATGTCTGCGCGTAGCTAAGGTCCGCTACTAATTTGAATTGAACCAGGTCATCTCGTCCTTTTGTGGGTGGGGTGGCCTGAATTTTTTTGAGCTAAGCATGAGAATAGGCGAAGCGTGTCTCTTAAAATTCAGAATTCTGTAATGAGTGATAGCCAAGTATTGAGTTTCTCGATATTGCAGCCATATGCTCGTCAACATTCAATACTGCTTGGTATTAATTTGTGCTCACTTCAATTGATAGTGGGTGAATCTATCTGACCGTGTAACCAAAATGAACTTACAAATTACGACATTTACGCCAGCCTATACGCAAGCAGTGATCGATTTGATTTTGCCAATCCAGCAGCAAGAATATGGCTTGTCAGTCGGACTGGATACGCAACAAGATTTATTGGCTATCCCGGAATTTTATCAACAAGGGGTTGGTAATTTTTGGTTAGCTTTGGATGGCGATGAAGTGGTCGGAAGTATCGCTTTGAAAGATATCGGACATGCGCATGCTGCTTTACGTAAGATGTTTGTTAGAGCCAGTCATCGAGGTGCCGAATACGGTGTCGCCAAATCCCTGTTAAGCAGCCTATTGACTTGGTCCAAACAGAACAAGATTCAAGACATTTACTTGGGAACGACAGCACAATTTTTAGCCGCGCATCGCTTCTATGAAAAACATGGCTTTCAAGAAGTGGCAAAGAGCGAGCTTCCATCGCACTTTTTTGCAATGGAAATTGATAGCAAGTTCTATCGATACAATTTATCAAGAGGTGACTAAAAATCACTTGCACAAACAGTTGTGCGGTGCTTTTTTAGTTGTTCGCGAATGTGATAAAAATATCCCTACCATGTACCAGCCTTAGTTCGACACGGTGTGGTGAATTTGTAGCAAACATGCCGAAGCCAAACTGCGCGTTTCTATCCAGCCACAGGGATTAAGCAAACTAGCTGCGGCACTTGCCATGAAATTGGATATCCCGCACAATCTTTATCAGGCTTGCAATTTTTTGTGAAGGTACTTCATGCGGGCTAAGGAACCCAGTGTGAGCGAGACGATATTTTAACGAAATCGCATCGTTTTCTGATTATCCAACTTCGATTTTGGTTTTAATTTGGCCTACCGAAAAATGAGTACGCCTAGCAATTCAATCATGGCTTCGGAGCGTAGCTGATGCATGCCAACTTATCAGAATCGAGTCACCCGTGGCGACAAGTCGTTCTTGGTAACTGCGCTCTTGCCCTTGCTTATTTGATACTTGGGCGCCTCTCTCTACTGTTAGCTATACCGCCTGGTTATGCCATGGCGATTTACCCGCCTGCTGGGCTAGCGGTGGCGGCTGTTTTGATCGCCGGTTATCGATTTGCGCCAGGCGTTGCAATCGGCTCTATCTTATTAAATCTCTGGATTACCTGGGAAACCCAACATGCCATATCGCTGACCGCCTATATGCTGGTTACCGTGATCGCGCTGGGTGCGATGACACAAGCCGTCTTCGGTTGTTGGTTAGTGAGGAAGTTCTTACCCACTTCCTTAGAGCTAAATCATCACGATGAAATTTTCAAATTTATGGTGCTGGCGGGGCCTTTTTCCTGCCTAGTCAGTGCTAGTGTAGGAATCAGTAGTCTATTTGTTGCTGGCATCATGCCGGTCAGTGTCATGTTTAGTAATTGGATTACCTGGTGGGGTGGTGATTGTTTAGGTGTATTAGTTGTTACGCCTATCGTCTTTGTATTGTTTGCGTCACCCAGACCTTTATGGGCTGGACGTCGTTATTCGGTGTTGCTGCCCCAGTTGCTGATTTTATTCTTAATGATGGTGACTTATATCTCTGTACGAAACTGGGAGCAAGACCGTCAGGCGCAAGAGTTCAAACATCGCCTGCAAAATATCGTACATGGCTTTCAATCTCGCCTGCAAGCGCACGTCGAAGGACAAAAAGAATTAGCCACGGTTTTTGAAAATTTCCCTCACCTGAGTTTGCCGCAGTTTGAGTCAATAGCTGCACCTTTGTTGCAATACAAGGGCGAGTTGGCGGCCGTCGAATGGGCGCCGAAACTATTGAATGCAGACCGTAAGGCCTTTGAACTCGAACATGCTAGTTCATTGCAACAAAAATTCTCTATCCTTGAGCGTGATCAGCACAAAAATATGCAGAACGCTGGCCTGCGCGACTTGTATTTCCCCATACTCTATGTCGCACCTTTTGCCGGTAATGAGCGAGCATTGGGTTTCGACTTGTATTCAGTGCCAAATCGACGTGCCAGCATACAAGAGGCCATTAAATATAGGCGTACGGTGGCGACGGAGCCATTGACTATCGTTCAAGAAAAACACGGTAAGCTAAGTACGGTGTTGATAACGGCGGTGCGCGACATAGACCATGGTCAGTCGCGGACCTCGACTCATCCTGAGAACTTGGATGCTGTACTCGGTATCGTAGTCAGCGTATTGCGACCGAGTGATGTACTGCGCAATTTATTGAGTGAACAAGATAGGCACGAGATCAAACTAAGATTGCTTGATGTTAGTAGTGAGCTACTCAGGCCAGACATTTTTTTAGATGATTTCGGCAATGATCTCAGTCTTGCCGAGGTCAGTCAAAAGATAAAATTTGGTGGGCGGGAATGGCAGTTGCAGGCCAGACCAACGGATGCGTATCTGGAGCAACACCGTCCCTGGGCGGCATGGATTTCTTTGGTTGCAGGCATGTTGTTCTCAGGCTTAGTCGGTATGTATTTTTTGACGATTAGCGGACGAGCTTTTCAGATTGAAGCCTTGGTGGTACAGAGAACCAGACAATTGCAGGAAAGTGAAGAAAATCGTTTAGCGATACTGGAGCATGCGGCAGATGGCATCCTGACTGTCGCTGCTAACGGATTGATATTGTCAGGCAATCGGGCCGCAGAGAAATTTCTGGATGTGGATAGTCGTGCAATTTCGGGAACGGCAGCTGCGGTCACATTAGGGGATCTGTTTCTGGATGAACATGGTGATGCCTTAAATTTTGCGCAGATTATTGCGTGTACTAGTCACATCGCTAAGCCTATGATAGAAGTGCAAAGGCGACGGTCGGATGCTAGTTTGGTGTCCCTGGAACTGGCTATCGCCAAAATTACGCAACAGGATCAATCGATCTATATCGTGGTCATGCACGATCTGACAGAGAGAAAGCGCCTGGACAAAATTAAGGGTGAGTTTGTCTCCACGGTGTCGCATGAATTGCGCACGCCGCTAACATCGATCCGTGGTTCGCTGGGTTTACTCAGTGGTGGGGCGGTAGGAGAGATTCCAGAAGCGGCTCTCAAATTGATTAAGCTCGCAAGTAATAATGCTGAGCGCTTACATCAGCTCATCAACGATATTCTCGATTTTGAAAAGTTAGAATATGGCGGCATGCTATTTAAAATGGAGAACCATCGCTTGGTTGAGCAATTGCATAAAGCAGTTGAATACAATATGGGTTATGCTGAAAAATTCTCGGTAAAGCTTAACGTCGTAGCTGAAGGTTTTTCCGATGTGCATGTGAGTATTGATGACAATCGCTATATGCAAGTGCTTTGTAATTTGATTTCGAATGCAATTAAATTTTCCCATCCCCATGGTGTGGTCGACATTGTGGTGGAACGCATGGGCGATATTGTCAGAGTCAAAATCTGTGATCATGGCATAGGTATTGATGCGGCTTTCAGTCAACAAATCTTTAAAAAATTTACCCAAGGTGATAGCTCAGTTACACGCAAACATTCGGGCACCGGTTTGGGACTAAGTTTGGCAAAATCCATGATAGAAAAAATGGGCGGCTCTATCGGTTTTTCCAGTGAGATAGGGAAAGGATCAATCTTTTATATCGACATGAAAATAGCCGATGTACGTACTGGCAGAGGATAATTCTGCGCGTCTATTTTTGATATTATTGGTAGCCGTTGATGTGAAGGTAGTTGAGTCTGAATTTGATTAAAGCGTCACCCTGACAGGCTTATTTCTTAATAGTTTTTTATGCTACTTGGTAATCTAAAAAAAATCTTTTTGCTTGCTCTCTTGCTGTGTTATTGGCCAGCGTTGGCAGTACCTCAAGAGGCTGGGCAAAAAGTCGTTCATATCTTGGTGGAAGATGCCGCTGACCCCTGGTCAAAGCCGGACGGCAGCGGTTATGCGAATGATTTGGTTTTAGCTGCATTTAAAGAGGTCGGAATACAAGTGAAGCTGGGTGTAGTTCCCTATTCGCGTTGCAAATCTAGGGTCTTGTCAGGTACTGTCCCCGCTTGTTTTAGTATGGGCTGGCTTCCTGAGTTTCAAGGCGTATTAAAATTTTCTAGTAAGCCCCTATTTAAGGTGAATGCCGATGTGTTCGAACATATAGAAAGGCCGTTACCGCGTACTGCTGAATCAAGTTGTAAATTTAAGAAAGGTGATCGCATCGCTTTGACGCGCGGTTACGAATATCCGGATCAGGTTATCGCACTTAGAAGTGAGGGCGCTATTTTTCTTGAATCGGTGACCGACATCAACAGCCTGAAAATGTTAGCGGCAAAACGATTCCTAGCGTCCATCATTATGACGAATGACTACCAATCAAAAATGCATAAAAGTGAATTGGCGGGTACTGAGCAAAAAGTGCGGTTTGCATTCAACTGCGGCGTTCAGACTGGCTCCATAGGTTTTAGCCTGAAGCATGCGCAAGGCTTGTTTCTATCACAGCAGTTTGATCGTGGATTTCAAATCATAGAAAAGAATGGCGTTATCAAGAAGATACAGGCTAAGTGGTTTCCGCAGTGAGTGTTGGCAAGCCTAATCAAAAAACACAAGACCATCTGTGCTTCTTGATTTTTACCTAGCACATCAAGCACTCAGTCAGCATTCATCCAGGATATAGTCCGCCCGTATTCGCCTTTAGACCGCATTGCGTCGACACTTAATCATCCCCCAAACTAGCCAACAACTCCGCCTGATGCTCCGCGACTAAAGCATTGGTCAACTCAGTCAGCTCACCATCCATAATGAAGTCGAGTTTGTACAAAGTCAGATTGATACGATGATCCGTCATGCGACCTTGTGGGTAGTTGTAGGTACGAATGCGTTCACTGCGATCACCTGAACCGATCAAGCTCTTGCGGGTGGCGGCTTCTTCTGCTTGCTTTTTACGGAGCTGACCGTCCATGATGCGAGTCGCTAATACGCGCATGGCTTGAGCTTTGTTTTGATGTTGGCTGCGACCATCTTGGCATTCGACCACGATGCCGGTTGGGATGTGGGTTAAACGTACTGCGGAGTCGGTCTTGTTAATATGCTGACCACCGGCACCCGAGGCGCGGAAGGTATCGATGCGCAGATCGGCGTTATTGATGATGACGTCGGTCAGTTCATCCGCTTCGGGCATGACCGCCACGGTACAAGCAGAGGTGTGAATACGGCCTTGAGTTTCCGTCGCTGGTACACGTTGTACACGATGTCCGCCCGATTCAAATTTGAGTTTGGAGTACGCACCAAAACCAGCTATGCGAATGATGACTTCTTTGTAGCCGCCGAGCTCGGAAGGCGATTCGGACATCACTTCGACTTGCCAGCGATTGCGTTCGGCGAAGCGGGTGTACATGCGTAATAAATCACCGGCAAACAAACCGGCCTCGTCACCACCCGTTCCAGCACGAATCTCTAACAAAATATTGCGTTCATCGTTAGGATCTTTGGGCAGCAACATAGTTTGTAATTCGCGTTGCAGCGCTTCGATACGATCTTTCGCAGCTTGAATTTCTTCTTGCGCAAATTCCTTCATGTCGGGATCGTTCAACATCGCTTGCGCTTCGACGATGTCACTTTGTGCTTGCTGATAATTGTGATACAGCGCGACCAAAGGCTCTAGTTCGGTATGTTCGCGATTGAGTTTGCGATAGGTGTCCATGTCATTGGTGACACCTTCTTGTACCAGTAATTGACCCACTTCGACCAAGCGTTCTGAGAGTTGATCGAGCTTGTGTAGCATGGATGGTTTCATAATGTTCTTTACGAAAAATGACAGTCTTAAAACCCTTCAACGCCGAGACGCGGAGGTGCAGAGAGGCGCAGAGTTCTTACTCCGTTTTTCCTCGGTGTCTCGGCGCCTCGGCGTTGAGGGGTTTTCAAATTCATGATGTGAGATTTAAATAGAAATTCGGCTCTGGCTATGGCAGCCATCAAAGCAGTGCAAAGCATGTCGCAAGTTGATTGCGTGAAAATTGAAATGGAGCAGCTAACGCTTAGTGCGGAATAATTGTGGTAACAGGCGCACAAGATGTGCGCGCTCTTCGCCTTGTGCTTGATGCAAAGCTTGTTGCGGACCGTGCAGAAATTTGGCCGTGATGCCTTTGGATAAGGCTTCTAAAACAGCTTCAATATCATCGCCACGTGCCAGCATTTTGCGGGCACGTTCCAATTCGTGTTGACGTACATGCTCGCTGCTTTCGTGCAAATCTTGAATAACAGGAACCACGTGGCGACCGTCAACCCAGTGCATAAACGATTGTACGCGCGTTTCAATAATCGCTTCGGCTTGCGCGACAGCGGCATGACGGTTTTCTAAGCCGCTTTGTACCACGCTGGCGAGATCATCCACGGTGTACAAGAATACGTCATCGAGCTTGGCAACTTCGGATTCAATATCGCGCGGTACGGCGAGGTCGACCATGAAGATAGGACGATGTTTGCGTGCTTTGATGGCGCGTTCTACTAAGCCGAGACCAATGATGGGGAGCGACGATGCAGTACATGAAATGATGATGTCAAATTCATGCAGGCAATTTGGCAATTCGGCTAGTCGAATCGCCTTCGCGCCAAAGCGATGTGCCAAGCTTTCGCCACGCTCTAAAGTGCGATTGGCGATGGTGATGTTCTTAGGATTTTGTGCTGCGAAGTGAGTGGCGCACAGTTCTATCATTTCACCGGCACCGATGAAGAGCACTTTTTGATCTGAAATCTTGTCGAAGATGCGTTGTGACAAACGTACTGCCGCTGCCGCCATGGAAACACTATGTGCACCAATCTCGGTCGTCGAACGGACTTCTTTTGCGACCGCGAAAGTGCGTTGAAATAATTGATGTAAATAAGTGCCAAGTCCACCGGCCTCGTCAGCCTGGCGTACCGCTTCTTTCATCTGCCCCAATATCTGCGGCTCACCTAAGACCATAGAATCTAAGCCTGATGCCACACGGAATGCGTGACGCACTGCATTGTCTTGCGGCAGCGTATACAGATGATGACGCAAATCCGCGTAAGGCAGCTTATGAAAATCCGCCAAAAAATGCGCCGTCATGTCGATAGGATTATCCACATCGGCAACGGCATACAACTCAGTGCGGTTGCAGGTTGAGAGTACCGCTGTTTCGGATGCTAACTGAGAACCGCTACGGGCAAACCAGGCGCGCGCGCCAACCACCGCCTGAGAAATCTGCTCAGGAGAGAAGGCCACCTTTTCTCGCAGAGAGACAGGGGCAGTCGTGTGATTGAGGCCGACGGCGAGTAGTTGCATAGGATTTAGAGGTTTGAGGGCGTCATTATAGCGCGACTCGTCAAGCAGTTCATGGATGGCTTAGGTTTCTTGCGGAGAATCAATTGCTATTTACATATTATGTGCCGGTATTTCTATCGTAAAACAAGTACCTTCGGCGGGCACGCTGGTAAAACTGATATGGGCAAAATGTCTGTCAATAACGGTTTTGACAAACACCATACCCAGTCCGATGCCGTCATTCTTGATTTGTTCCGCGGATTTTCCATGCCCCAGGCGTTGAAATCGTTGGAACAGCCGGCTCTGTTCGGAGCGGGCAATGCCATAGCCTTGGTCTTGTATGCGGCAAACGATGCTGTCGTTGAGATTCTTGGTATTGAAATCCAGCGTACAAGTCACGGTGGTATCGGTCGGGCTATATTTGATTGCATTCGACAGTAGATTGGTCAGTACCCGTGTCATTAAGCTGCGGTCGACCCGCACCGGAAAATCACCTTCGGGAATTTCAGTCACAATTTTGATGCGTTTGGATCTTGCTAGTGTCCACATTTCTTCGGTCGCATCCAGCAATAAATCTTGGAAGTCGATAGTCGTAAAGCGATACTCATTCGATTCGGCGTGCGCGAGTTGCACAAAACTATCGGCGAGACTGAGGGTCGTATTGGCGGCTTTTTCTATGCGAGTTAAAAAGTCTTCGTGGGCGATCGCGGTTTTGCTGCTTTTCTGTAATTCTATTAATGCCAGTATCGAGGCTTGCGGCCCGCGCATATCGTGCGAAATGAAGTGCAGGGTTTCGTCACGGCGACGTTCTGCCTGACGAATCTCTGAGATATCGAGAATACTGATAATCCAGCCTATCAAGACTTTTTGTCCCGAGTAACAAGGGGCACTCTTAATGATCAGGTCGCGGTTTTTGGGATCGATGACTTCGACGCCTTTACTCAATAACTGGGTTTGTTGCAGATCCAGAATATGCCACCAGCTAAAATTCGGATTGCCTGCGTTATGCGTGTCCACAAGATATTCGGTATGCGGATGACTCATATTCGCGAACAAGTAGGGCACCAAGGTGTCAATCACATGCGGCATGCCTATGCTCTTGAAGTAATCTACGGCAGCTGGATTGGTTAAGACCACATTGCCATCGGTAGTGGTCACCATGGTCGCGTCAGGCAGACTAAACAGGCTATCGGTCACGAATTGGCGCAAATCTCGCACCCGGCGTGCAGCAGCGCGCATGGCGCTGATGTGTCGTCCTAACTTGTCTTGGATTTCTTGTCGGGCGATGCGGGTGTTATCTTCTTTCAGTGTCAGATCTGGATTGAATTCAGGCAGTAAATGCGGTTCTTGATCGAGCAAAATAAATTCTTCACCCAGAAATCCTATGGCTGCTTCAAGTCGGCGCCAGCTCCATAAAGGGTAGCTTATCAGCAGCACAATGATGGCGCTCGAGGGCGCCAACCAAACGCCGGCCAACAATAGAAGAAAGCTGGCCAGTAACATCGTAGCACAAAGCGAAGCGACGGCTATTAAAGCAATGCGGGGCGAAAATAGGAAACAACTGAGCAAAGCAATCAACACCGCAATGCTGCTGATCAAAGCGGTTTGCCAGATCGCGAGCGATTTGATGCTGCGACCATCGAGTAAGCTAGCGAGTATATTGGCATTAATTTCTATCCCCGATAGTGTGCCTTCATTTGAAGTCACGGGCGTAGGGAAGGCATCGGCCATACCGGTCGCGGTAGGGCCAATCAGAACATATTTACCGCGGAAAAAATCTGCCGGTACTTCGCCGCGTAATACGGCGACATAAGGCACGGCGCTGAAGTGACCGCTGCTGCCATAATAAGGAATATGCATTTGCCAGTCGCGCTGCCACCATTTGCCATCGTTGGAAAATGCTTGCGCGAAAGACCTTGTTCCAGCGTAGTTGGTGGATTGGGTCATATCACGTTGTATGCCTAAACCCAGATCATGCATCGCTAAGGCAAAGTGTGGCCACCACTGAGCCCGCATACCTTCACGCAAAAAGACGCTACGGGCAACGCCATCTGAATCGAGTTCGATATGAATATGACCTAATGCATGAGCGGCTTTGCTCAAGGCTGGAATCGGCGGCGCTGCACGCAAACCCTTGCCAGCTTGCTCTGAGATGAGAGGTAATACCACATTGCCTTTGGCGGCGATGGCCAGTGCCAGTTGCGTATCGCCATCTTGCGCCAACTTGTCGGAGGTGGCGGCTTGATTGTTTTCAGCTTCAGAAAATAAGATATCGACACCGATGGCTAAAGCCTGAGACTGATTGAGTTTGTTGATCAGTTCCGCGTGGCGACTGCGGGGCCACGGCCATTTGCCCAATTCAGCCAAACTATAGTCATCTATCGCGACGATGATAATGTCTTCACGAGCTGCTTTGTTTTGGGTTTGCAAGAGGCGGTCATACACCGTTTGGTCGAGTCGTGCGGTCATCGTTGTCGCGACCATCAGCACCGTCAACAATAGCAAAGCACACACCAAAATCCACCATTCGCGTAGTGCGACATTGTGCGTCTGGGTGGGTTTGGGCGATTTCATCACGATCCTGGACGTCTTGTCTTTGCTATGAGTAAACGAATAATTGAGGCTTAGGCAAATGAAGCAACGGCGTCGCGCTTACCCCAGTTTATGGTTTGGGTAAGCGCCCGTCTATTTAGTTAACCGGACGTACGGCACCACCCGAGGAGTTGAGTGGTTCGCCGTTGCCCGTGGTCCAACGCAGGCGAATTTCAAATTTCTGGGCAGGTGAGAAATTACCGATAAAACGGTCAGCATCAGTAGCTCTTACCCGGATGTAATACACGCCGTTTTCAGGACGTGGGATAGTGAGGCTGGCAACATCCAGATCTTTGCTGAAATAGATTTTTTTGAAGTCGGGATCTCGCGCTATCTGTACCAGAAAGCTCTGACCCGGTTCCGCGGGCCAACTGAAGTTCATGTTATTTTCGCCCGTATCGTTGACCGTATTCATGCCTTGTGGCGCCAAAACACTAAATGCCTGCGCCGACGAAAATGGTCCTTGATCAGGTGCCGCGTCTTTTTCAATGACGGTAGCGACGCGCCAGAAATATTGACCAAGACCTAATCGGGACGTACTCAATTCTACGCCTTTGATTTTGTCTTGATCCAGTACGATGTTCTTAAAATGAAGGTCGCTCGCCACTTGCAGTCGATAAGATTTGGCGATGTTGGTTTCTGTCCATTTAAATGTGACAGACTCGGCGCGGACTTTATGTTTAGGTTGTAGTAGAAATGGTGGCTCTGGGCGTGCTTTCAAAACAAACGCCTGAATAGCAGGAACGCCTTCTAAGTTATTGGCGTCGAGCGCCGTGACGCGGATGAAATAGGCACCGTCAATCAGATTGTCGAATTTAAAACGAGCCTCTTTGTTGAGTGATTCGCTTACGATATTTTGAGCTTGCGCATCCGTGCTGATTTGAGCCCGATAGGCGACCGCATTGCTCACCGGGTTCAATGTGAATTGCAGTGTTGGACGCTCTTGTAATTGATAGCCATCGACTAAGCTTGGTGTTGGCAGTAGTTCTATAGCTTTGCCGACGCTAGTCGCGCTCACCACATTGCCTTGACCCGCCGGGAGCAGGATAGCGTTCGGGGTTTCTTTTTTGCCGACGGCGACACCACCTTCTAATACTTCATTGCCTATGCCGTTGTCGTTGATGCCCACCCGAAAATGGGTGCCACGTACCCCGGCGATGGCTAAGGGCGAGGTCACTTCGTAGCGCCCCTTGTTTTGACTTAAGGGCGTCACTTTTGACTCCACTTTTCCTTGTACTAATTTAATCTCAGTACGTGGACTTTTGGTGTATTTGGTGACTCTGAGTTTTGCCAGGTTGATTTGACTATTCGATGGCACCGAAACACGGGAGTCATCTACTAACACTAGCGTCGCAAAGCTATTTTTGCCGGTCACAATCTGACTGCCTTCTGTGACGATACTGCCTACTTCTAATTCGCTTTCAAGCCCATTCTTTTTAATCTCCAGCACTTTGCCCGCCATTGCATACACTTTCGCGGAGCTGATTTCTTCTGCTAAGAGCTCAGCAGGAATAATAATGCCGGAACCGACAGGTATGGTTCTGTCATTGCCTATCTTATTGCGTTTGCCTATCAAGTCCCAGTTGCTGGGTTTGTCGGTAAATTGTTTGGCGATGCTAGTGAGCGTATCGCGCTCCAAAGCGTAGTAGGTGACTTCCGCAGGAGTGACGCTGAAAGTACCTGGATTGCCTTTTAATTTTTGCGCCAAACTGGGCGCGCTGACCACCCCGATTGCGCAGCTGAGCAAGAAATAAATCAGCGCGGACTTGGGGTTAGCGAGAACAGAAAGACAATTGCTACCATATTGCTTCATACCTTACTCCAGCACAAACGGGATCTGAGAACATGGCATTCTTCAGACCGCCAGTAAAATAGGACTTACGAAAAACAGACGTTGGCCTTGTTGCGTTCCCTTGCTGGGCGCGATAACACAAGCATTTGTTATCTGCTAAGTGAGCAAGCGGGGGCCGCTTGAATTCCTCACTACACCCGCGTCGTGCAACTGCACTGTCTGCAGCGCCACGTTTAGCCAGCGCAATTTTGCCTAGGTCCTATAAAAATTTAAAAATTAATCGCACTTGCGATTGCAGGCATTTATTCCCAACGCAATTTGGCTAATGGCGCACTATTGACTTATTCTTTAGCGATTTGTTCCAGGCGGTAGCCGTAGCTATAAACAGGTGCTAATCGATAACCGTTTTCAGGGCGCAAATCCAGTTTGCTGCGTACCCGTGAGATATGGGTATCCATCGTTCGCGAGGGAATTTCTATATCGCGCGACCATACCGCTTCCAAAATATAAGCACGCGATAAGGGGCGACCCAGATTTTGGAATAACAATAAAGCGAGATCAAATTCTTTTTGAGTTAGCTCTATCGCTGCACCATTGAGTTTGGCGCGGCTGCTGCGGACAGCAAATTCGTAAGGGCCAAATTGCACAATTTCGGCTGCAGTTTGAGTCGGATAAGCACGTCGTAGTAGTGCGTTGACGCGTGCGATTAATTCAGCGCGGCGTATCGGTTTGATCATGTAATCATCCGCACCTGCCGCCAGTCCTGTCACGATATCGTCTTCACTAGAGCGGCTGGTCATGAACAGGACAGGCAATGTGGCCGATAACTTTTCTCTGACCCAATGCAAGATCTCCGTACCACTCAAATCGGGTACTTGCCAATCTAAGATAAGCAGATCAAAACTTTCACGATGCAATTGATGCATCATTGCTTTGCCACTGGTGAACGGGTGGCAAGTGTGACCCGCATCCGTCAAAGTCGCGACGGTCAGGTCCAACAAATTTTGGTCATCATCTAGTATGGCAATTCTCATAGGGTCTTGGATAAAAGCTCGGTAAAGAATGTGACGAAGAGAGTGAAAAAACGGGCTTAGGTTTTTTCACTGCATACATACAGGGTGCAAATTAGTTGTGCAACTTAGTCGTGTAACTTAGTTGTGTAACTTAGTTGTGCTATTTAGTTACGTAACTCGGCATCAGGCAAAATCACGTTGACATCTAAGACTTCTAAATTACCTTGTTTATCTAAAGACACTTTAATGTCCTCGGGGTTCACTTTTGTGTACTTAGAAATAACAGCAATCAATTCCTCCCTCAATGCAGGTAGAAAGTCATAGCCTTCGCGACCACCACTTCGTTCACGTGCGATGATGATTTGCAAACGCTCTTTTGCTGCATTCGCACTTTTTGGCTTAGTGTTAAACAAAAAAGAAAGCAAAGCCATCTTACTTACCTCCAAAAATACGTTGCAACAAACCTGGTTTTTCATATTCCACAAAACGCAGTGGCGGCTGTTCGCCTAAGAAGCGCGCGACCACGTCGCCATAAGCTTCTGAGACATCGCTGCCCTTCATGTGGATCGCTGGATTGCCATGGTTAGATGCATGCAAAACGGTTTCTGACTCTGGAATAACGCCGATTAACGGAATCCGTAAAATCTCTTGGACGTCGGTGTAGGACAGCATTTCACCGGCATCGACTCGTTTTGGTGAGTAGCGTGTGATGAGCAAATGTTCTTTTACCGGTTCACCACCGGCCTGAGCGCGTTTGGACTTGGCTTGAATAATGCCGAGAATACGGTCTGAATCACGCACCGAAGATACTTCCGGATTGGTGACAACGATCGCCTCGTCAGCAAAGGTCAGCGCCATCACCGCACCGCGTTCGATACCAGCTGGTGAGTCACAGACGATGTATTCAAAGTCCATTTTGATCAAATCATTCAGGACGCGTTCCACGCCATCTTCAGTTAATGCATCTTTGTCACGGGTTTGTGACGCAGGTAAGATGAATAGATTATCGCAATGCTTATCTTTGATCAGCGCCTGATTCAAGGTCGCTTCGCCGCTGATGACATTGACCAGGTCGTATACGACACGGCGTTCGCAGCCCATGATCAAATCGAGATTGCGCAGGCCGACGTCAAAGTCGAGCACGGCTGTTTTATGTCCACGCAGAGCTAAACCAGAAGCGAAACTCGCGCTTGAAGTGGTTTTGCCTACACCGCCTTTGCCGGATGTCACAACGATGATTCTTGCCACAGGGTACTCCTTCGATGAACTTGAATTATGTTTTGTACTAAAACGGGATTAACTAGATTTTATTGATGATACTTCAATACTGTCACCCACCAGCTTGATTTGTACTGCTTGATTCGCTGCCAATTTAGGAAAGCCGGCGTCAAAGGTCTGATAGATACCGGCAATTGACACTAATTCTGCTTCCATCGCGGTGGTGAAAATACGTGCATTGGTATTGCCACGCGCACCAGCAAGGGCGCGCCCACGCAGTGGCGCATAAATATGTATGCTGCCATCGGCGATGACTTCAGCACCGTTGTTCACCGAGGCAGTAATAATTAAGTCACAACCACGGGCGTACACGCGTTGACCGGCGCGTATCGGCGTATCGATCACCATGGCGGGTATATGTTCCAACGCCGCAGGCATGGCAGTTGGTGCAGGCGCAGCAACTACAGGCGTTTCTGTTACTGCAGGCTCGGCTTTGATCTCTAGCGCAACAGGACTTACTTCTTTCGGCAACTCTGGTTTTGCCTTACTCACGACATCGATGCTTAAATCATGTGCACGTATCGTTGCATATTGCTCTTCGGCTGCATTGCGTACAGCGACGGCATGGAGACCACATGATTTAAACAAGGCAATCAGGCCAGCCCAGTCCAGTGTCTCGTGCGCGATGTTCTCTACATCGATAATGGCAAATTCATCGTCAAAAAAATCTGGTGTGCCGCCCGTCATTTCTCTTAGTGCGACTTCCAAAGTCGCCAGTGCTGCCTCATTTAAAATGACAGACACTGCCACCACCGTGGATATTTTTATTTCTATGGGTTTACGGGTCAGGCTATTTTGCATAAAGCTGCTTCACATTGAAAATGGTAAAAATAAGAGCAAAAAAACAAATGAGCATTAAAGGTAAGAAAAGCAAGAGATTCTGTTAAAACAAGCGAAGTTTGCCAAGTATCCACTCAAATGTGGCAAAAACAGCCCAAAAAACGTCATCAATTACGCGCAGGCTCCATCCTACCAATTGATTGCCCGCTTAGCAAAAAAACTGCATAAAAATTCCCATATTTGCTCGAATTCTAAGCAAATTTCTAGCGCTTCAAGTGTTTGTTGTATTCCGCGATGGGACTGACGACGTCAGGCAATAATAATTTGCTTCACCGCATGCGTCAGAAAATGCATCGTATTTGGGAAATCAAGGCGTGATCGCAGCCTGCTAAGAGCTTGATGCCATGATCAATGCGTCACACGAGCGGCATGCTCGAGCAGGAAATCCCTGTTGGTATGAATTAGCTAAGAAGCCAAGGCAAAAAGCGAAACGATCAGAGCCGGGGTGTTGAAATCAAAATGCCGTTTCCGAGTCAAGGTCGCGCGAACGTCGTCCAAAACTGCGCCTTCTGCCGTTATTTTTTCGTGTGTCCAAATACGGGTGACTATTCGTTTTACGACGTTCGCGATGCCGACGATCTGGTTCGCCCCTGCGATCAATTTGAACGCTGCCATCTTTGGCGATGTAGGTTCGCTGTGGAGTAATCGTGGCACGAGGTTCTGGACTTGATCCCGAACTAATCTCAGCCTGATGCGCGATGTCAGACTTAAAAAAGTCAAATACTTGAAAAATCCTCAGGATAGTCATGGTGTTTCCTTGCTTACTGATCGAGGACGTTCACATCTAGTTCTCTGAATTAGCAAACTTCAGTTCACAACCGATTCGACTTGCTTCGGTAGATGCGACGTTTCCCCTAATGCATAGTTTAGTGGTAACAGGCTATCAGCATGATTCATGCCTGAACTACGGTACACCACTTGCTCAGCGGTTTTTTGAGGGGGGGCTGGCCTTTGATTTCACTGTAGAGGTATTTGAATTTACGTGTAAGCAGGATTAAGCGCCTTGCTCTACGAATTTTTACATGTAATGTCTGGGGGGCGCCGACAGCGCGACAAAATAGACCCGCATGGTTTGTGTCGAGATCAACCTTTAAGTGAAATCGGGCGATATTGTGTCATGTTCTCTAAATCGGTAGCGCGACGACCGGGCGAACGTCTTCTGCCTTGTGTTTTGCGTGTATTGAGAAAGGTCGCCTGCTGCTTTAAGCGCCGGTCATCAGTCCTGCGCTCGCTCACTTTACGTCTTTCTTCGACCACGATAGAAACTGCCGGCAAGCTTGGCCTCACACCATGAGCAACGCGCGATTGCTCCGAACGATAAACGTCGGTTTCGGGTTGTTGATAATCAAAAATACGTGAGAGTTGCAGCGGGAACATGATTTCATCAATAAAAAGACACTCGCTGGTAACGGCTGAAAGATGTCAAAACTTTAGCTAAATTTCTGATCTCTATTGAAAATAGTTCTTATGAAACAAATACTTGCGATTCGGCAATGTTGGCTTGCAATGTAAATGTTAATTGTTTCAATTGGTAATAGCGCTTAAAAAAGGGCTTAAAAATTTGTCTTGTAAAAGTCCTTTTTTCAGAAATAATTGTTGCGACTGAAGTAAGGACGATTGTATTTAAGTTAGCATCCGTAAGCGCAGGGCTTTCTATGTCATACTCCTGACAATTCCATCCCCCCAGCCGCTGCTGTCTATTTGAGCGCATCGGACTGTCAAAGCTTTATCCGCCTAGCCATCGCTAGCAAGACTTACTCAATTCCCGAAAAAATGCTGTAAGGACCGCTCTTACAATTCAAAATTTTTTCGCATTGATACACCAGCACGAAATTTAGATTTTTAGCGTACCCGTAAGACTTGCTTCCCATCCCGCTTGTAGGCGGTGGCTGTCAAATACAAATAAATAGGAAAAACCTTGATACTCGACCCTTCATTGCAAGATGCACCGCAGCCTTTGTTGAAAGCCGGCGCTTTGCAAGACGCTATTTTTAATAGCGCTAATTTCTCCAGTATTGCTACGGATGCCCAAGGCGTGATTCAGATCTTTAATGTCGGAGCTGAGCGTATGTTGGGTTATTCTGCGGCCGATGTGGTAGACAAAATCACACCCGCTGATATTTCTGATTTGCAGGAAGTGATTGCCCGTGCCGAGGCGCTGAGTGTAGAGTTGGGCACTATGATTACTCCGGGTTTTGAAGCCTTGGTATTTAAGGCTTCGCGTGGTATCGAAGATATCTACGAACTGACCTACATCCGCAAAGACGGCAGCCGTTTTCCCGCTATCGTGTCGGTAACCGCCTTGCGTGACGCGCAAGAAAACATCATCGGCTATCTCTTGATCGGTACTGATAACACCGCGCGCAAACAAGCGGAACAAGCTTTGCTCAAAGCAGGCGCTTTGCAGAATGCGATTTTTAATAGTGCCAATTTTTCCAGCATTGCTACTGATGCTAAAGGTGTGATTCAAATTTTTAATGTCGGTGCCGAAAGAATGTTGGGTTACAGCGCGGTGGACGTGGTGGATAAAATCACACCCGCTGATATTTCTGACTCACAAGAAGTGATCGCCCGGGCTGGCGAATTGAGCATAGAACTCGGCACGCTGATCACGCCAGGTTTTGATGCTTTGGTGTTCAAGGCGTCACGCGGTATCGAGGACATTTATGAGCTGACCTATATTCGTAAAGATGGCAGTCGTTTTCCAGCCGTGGTATCGGTGACGGCATTACGTGACGATCAAAATGCGATTATTGGTTATCTCCTGATCGGCACTGACAACACAGCCCGCAAGCAGGTGGAGGCGCAACAGGCACTCCTAGATCAACGTCTGCGCGATCAACAATTTTATACAAGGTCATTGATAGAATCGAACATAGACGCTTTAATGACCACCGATCCGCGCGGCATTATTACCGACGTTAATCAGCAAATGGAATCATTGACGGGATGCACACGTGACGAACTGATCGGTGCGCCGTTTAAAAATTATTTTACCGATCCAGAGCGTGCTGAAGTTGCAATCCGCCGCGTACTGCGCGAGAGTCGAGTGACTAATTACGAGTTAACCGCTTTTGCCAGAGATGGCACTGAGACCGTCGTGTCTTTTAATGCCTCTACTTTCCACGACCGCGATCGCAATTTGCAAGGTGTGTTTGCTGCGGCACGTGACGTCACGGACCGCAAACAATTCGAACATAAACTGCAAGAAAATAATATAGAACTGGAAGGTGCCAAAGCGGCTGCTGAAAAAGCTAATCTGGCGAAATCAGAATTCTTGTCCAGCATGAGTCATGAACTACGCACACCGCTGAACGCGGTATTGGGATTTGCGCAGTTGATGGCATCGGATTCACCGCCACCTTCAGATGCACAAAAATTGTCGATTGATCAGATATTGCAAGCTGGATGGTATTTGCTCCGTTTGATCAACGAGATTTTGGATTTGGCGATGATAGAGTCTGGCAAAGTCACGCTCTCGAACGAAGCCATTTCTCTGACTGAAGTTCTGCAAGATTGTCAGGCCATGATTGCGCCGCAAGCGAGTCAACGTGGCATACAGATGACGTTCCCCGGTTTTGAGCACCTATTTTATGTCCATGCTGACAGAACCCGGGTTAAACAAGTATTGATCAATCTGCTGTCAAATTCGATCAAGTACAACCGCATTGGTGGTGCCGTGATCGTGAAGTGCGCAGTGCGCGATGAGAATCGGGTACGCGTCAGTGTGATGGATACTGGATCTGGATTGACGCCCGACAAGCTAGGGCAGTTGTTCCAACCATTTAATCGCCTGGGGCAGGAAGCGAGTACTGAAGAGGGTACCGGTATCGGCCTGGTGGTCACCAAAAAATTAGTCGAGCTGATGGGAGGGGTGTTGGGCGTCGAAAGTGCAGTTGGTGTCGGTAGTGAATTTTGGTTTGATCTGGCTATTTCCAGCTTACCTACATTAGCGCTTAGTCCTGTCAGCGAAACATTGGTGGAAGAGCCCGAATATGCGGCGCGAGACGCATCCTCGCCACAACGTACCTTGCTTTACGTTGAAGACAATCCCGCCAACCTGGCGCTAGTTGAACAACTGGTCGCGCGGCGTAGTGATTTAAAATTATTAACGGCGATTGATGGACACAAAGGCATACAATTGGCGCGCGCTTATAAACCCGACGTCATTTTAATGGACATTAATTTGCCCGGCATCAGTGGTTTTGGCGCGCTGAAAATTCTGCGTGATGATCCAGAGACCGCCGATATTCCTATCATGGCATTGTCCGCAAATGCGATCCCGAGAGATATAGAAAAAGGCATAGAAGCCGGCTTCTTCCGCTACTTAACAAAACCGATTATGGTCAGAGAATTCATGGACGCGCTCGATGTCGCCTTACATCATGCAGAAGAAAATGGTATGGCGAGCAAAGTCGTTATGAAGGAATCTTGATGGTGGTTGTGGTGTTGAAGTGTTGAAGTCACTGGCTCGGTTCGAACGTCGTGTTGAATCGTTTCGTTTCCTACTTGTTCAGGGGTGGGAATCTATGATCTTGGTCTTGAGTGTTGCATGCACACTTTGCAAATTCGTTTTTTCGTCCTAAGCTGCTCGGTCTTCAGATTGATGTTGTCTATCTCTTGAATAATTTCGACTAACAGGATACCAAGTCTAATCCTGTTCTGTGGTCATGTATGGTGAATTCCGTATACGAGTTTTCTTGTGCGGGCAATACCGTGGAATTTAAATGCCAAAAAACAAATGAAATAAATATAGCAAGGCTTAAATTTTTCTTTGACCGAAGAACTGTCGCCATCGGCGATTTACCAAAACGAAGCCAAAGAAAATGATACTTATCCCAAATAAATGCAAAATAAAAACTGGCAAGTAATCAAATAGCGCCAAAAACACTAATATAGATAAAACGAGAATAAGTTCAGACGCGTCGATAAGTTTTTTTGAGGTGTCTCCTTCTGTAATTGCCTGGGCTTCGATTTGTTCGTGCTTTGCAGGTTTTGGGTGCGTGCAATCCACGCATTGATTTGAATTAAGGTCATTGCTTTGATGGCAGTTATCGCAAATCCAAACATCGTTTTTCATGGTGTACTCGAAGTTAGTTTATCCCTATTTTACTTATTGATTGAGAGCAGGCGTTCCTTTCATTCGCTCGCATTCGCGGTGACGTCAAGCTGCTATCGCCAAATTGACGTACTCAAACAAAAACGGCATAAGGTCATAAGCCGTATGCCGTTGTGATTGTGTAGTCTTAGATGATTACTTCACATCCGTCCCCACCCCATGCGCCTGCTGATCAGCATGGTACGATGACCTCACCATCGCACCAACTGCCGCATGCGCAAAGCCCATTTTGTAGGCTTCTTCTTCAAACATTTTGAATACATCTGGATGGACGTAACGGCGTACCGGTAAATGGTGACCACTTGGTGCTAAGTATTGGCCGATGGTGAGCATGTCGACATTGTGCGCGCGCATGTCGCGCATGACTTGCAGGATTTCTTCATCGGTTTCACCCAAGCCGACCATGATGCCGGATTTGGTGGGTACGTTGGGATGTTGTTCTTTAAAACGCTTGAGCAAGTTTAATGAATATTCATAATCCGAACCTGGGCGAGCTTCCTTGTAAAGACGTGGTGCGGTTTCTAGATTGTGATTCATCACATCGGGCGGTGCCATGTTCAGGATTTCTAAAGCTCTATCCATGCGACCGCGGAAATCTGGCGTCAAAATTTCTATGCGCGTCATCGGTGACAGTTCGCGAATTTTGGTGATGCATTCGGCGAAGTGTGCTGCGCCGCCATCCCGTAAATCATCACGATCAACCGAAGTGATGACGACATAACTTAAGCGTAATTCGGCAATCGTTTTTGCCAGATTAAGTGGTTCGTTCACATCGAGTGGATCTGGGCGGCCGTGACCGACGTCGCAGAATGGGCAGCGGCGTGTGCACTTGTCTCCCATGATCATGAAGGTCGCTGTGCCTTTGCCAAAGCATTCACCGATGTTGGGGCAGCTGGCTTCTTCGCACACAGTGACCAATTTATTGGCGCGCAAAATATCTTTGATTTCGTAGAAGCGGGTGGTTGGTGAACCGGCTTTGACGCGTATCCAATCGGGCTTAGGCAGACGCTCAGCTGGTACGATTTTGATAGGAATACGGGAAGTCTTGCTCGCACCCTTTTGTTTTTCGGTTGGATCGTAGTTGGTATTGTCGGCGGCGAGTGGGGTATTTTCGGTAGTCATAGCTTAGTTCATTGCTCAGTTAATGGCTCAATTAGGCGACGGTCAATAAGTATTGTAAACGTTGTGCTAAGGCGGTTTGTACATGTTCCAGTGCTACTTGTACTTGCAGCGTTCGCATGTCGATGGTGGTGAGTCCCTCGTAGCCACAGGGGTTAATCCAAGAAAATGGCTGTAAATCCATTGCCACATTCAGCGATACGCCGTGATAAGTACAGCCATTGGCGCGCACTTTTAATCCTAGTGCGGCAATTTTTGCGCCTTGCCATTCACCTTGTTTCAGGTAAATTCCGGGCGCTCCGGCAATGCGTTCACCGGCGATATTATACGCCGCCAAGGTGTCGATCACCGCTTGTTCGATTTGATGCACGAATTCGCGAGCGAATAAACGCCCTTTAGTGTGACGACGTTTGAGATCGATCAAGAGATAAATCACGACTTGGCCGGGACCATGAAAAGTCACTTCACCACCGCGATCAGTTTGAATGACGGGAATATCGTGGGGAGCCAGTACATGCGATTGATCGGCTCCCAGGCCTAGTGTAAATACTGGTGGATGTTCGACTATCCATAATTCATCGGGCGTATCGGCAGTGCGGGCATCGGTAAATGCGCGCATGGCCGCGAAACTGCTGGAATATTCTTCTTGTCCGCGTTGGCGGATCAAAATCTGTAGCGCCTCGGCGCTTTTTTCCATCTCTACATCAGTCATTGTGTCTCTGCCAAACGTTTGACGGTGACTCTTTGGATGAAAAATTGACCATCCACGACTTTGCGAAATGGAATGCCATCTAATACAAAGCCTGGTCCGCCTGTAGCGATCCATGACTGCGCAAGACGATCAAATGCCACCGGATCTAAGCCCAGCATCGGCGCCGAAATGACAAAGCGGGCACCGACTTTTTGTTTGTCTACGATGGACTGTAATGCTTGCATGGCGATGAAGTATTTCTACGTGATGTCGTGGTAGGTAGAGCGAGCTAATTTCTAATTATTCTGATAGCGGTCAAGCAAAATGCGCTTATAGCACCATCTTTACCATAGGATGCGCCGATAAATCACGATACAGATTGTCGAGTTGTTCACGATGAACAGCACGTATGGTGACCGTCAATGCTAGATAATTGCCTTTGCTCGACGGCCGCATTTCCATTTTGCCTGCATGAAAAGTCGGATCGTGGATCATCACGACTTCGACGATGGTTTGAGCAAAAGAATCCTGCATGACACCCATCACTTTGATAGGGAAGTCACAAGGATATTCAATAAGACTATCTTCGGGTTTGATTTCTTGCATGATAAAACTTCTTGAAAAGGTAAGGTGGTTGGGAAGAGGTCAGGCTTATGAACACGCTTATGTGAGAAATGCGTAAGTATTGCTAACTATTGCTATTTTTGCCTGCTTCTGATGCCTAAATGGGGGCATTTCCACCAAAACCAATAGTTTGAACGCCTATGCTGCGGACTGCAAGCCTTGTTTGTGCGAGCAGATGTAAAACACTTGTGACTTTGACATAGCGAAGTCGCATATTGCGCCACCGAACGCCGTGGATCTTGCCACTTTCTAATGGTTGGTGGACGCAGGCTTGGATTGGAGTGTTACTATTGTTGCATGGATTATGGTGCTACGTATCTAAGCAGGGAGATGAGATGGGGAAGCAAATCGAAGTACTAGACTGGATCGCACAAGGCCATGTTGCACACGGTAGTGAATCGGATGCATTAGCGTTGTCTGGATTTTTTCCGACGACAAGACAGTGGCGGCGTTTTATCGATCAGATGTTGTTATGGTGTGGCGTGATCGCGCTGGGTGCGGCATTGATCTTCTTCCTTGCTTACAACTGGCAGGCCATGGGGCGTTTTGCCAAATTTGCCATAGCCGAGGCGGCGGTTCTCTTAAGCCTGTTCGCCTGTTGGCGTTTTAGTCTGAGTAGTGTGGCGGGGAAGGCGAGCTTACTGTTGGCGAGTTTATTTGTCGGTGCTTTGTTGGCGCTGGTCGGGCAAACCTATCAAACCGGCGCCGATACTTATGAGTTATTTAGCGCGTGGGCGATGGCAACGCTGGCTTGGGTGGTGTTGGCGCAGTTAGGCGCGCTGTATCTATTTTGGCTGGTGCTAATGAATTTGGCGGTGCTGCTGTATTTCCAAGTTTTCGGTGGATTCTGGGGCATGCTCTTTAGCACCAATACGCAAATATGGTGCTTGTTTGTCTTAAATACCGCTGCTTTAGTGGTGTGGGAATTTGCTGCTTGGCGTGGCGTTCAGCATTTGCGTGAACGTTGGTCAGTGCGATTGCTGGCAACTGCGAGCGGTGTATTGATTACCACGTTGGTGCTGAATGGCATATTCGAAGACAGCTATCGTTTGAAATCTGGCGGGTACCTTCGTTTGTTAGCGGCGTTTTCTGTTTATCTGGTTTGGCTGTTAGTCGGCTTTCTTGTGTATCGAAAATACCTTAAAGACTTGTTTGTACTGGCAGCTAGCGTGTTGAGTCTGATCGTCAGCGCCAATGCTTTGGTTGGACGTATGGTATTGCATCATAGTGAGGCCGGTGGATTTCTATTGGTCGGCTTACTCATCATCGCTTCTTCGGCTTGGGGTGGTATCTGCTTGAAAAAAGTCGCGAAGGAGATGCAAGCATGAATACGCTGTTAAATTTCGGTGATGCGCCCGAGCGGCGCGAACATTTGTGGCAGCGTCTGTTGCAACAACAATTGGTGCAAGGTGATTTACCCGCGCTGAGTGCTGATCAAAGTAGTGTCAGCCAAGCTTGGTATATCCGCGTCATGTTAGGTTTTGCAGGCTGGTTGGGCGCCCTATTTTTGATGGCCTTTGTTGGTATCGGTTTTTCCTTCGTGATGGACAGCGCAGTCGCCAGTATTTGTATTGGGATCGCTTTATGCACTGTGGCTTACGTGTTGTTTCGCTCTGTTAAGGCACAGGACTTTGTAGAACAATTTTCATTGGCTGTTAGCTTGGCGGGACAAGGATTTTTCGTATTTGGCGTGTTTAAAGCGTTTCGTGAAGATAGCCTTGTTTTGTATGCCGTCATCTTGGTTTTGGAGTTGATGTTGACGATATTCATGCCGAATTTTATTCATCGCTTTTTGACAAGTCTGGCGGCAATCTGTGCTGCTTACTTTTTGCTGCAACGCGCTGGGTTTTATGGACTAATGCATGGCGTGTTAGCGCTAGCATCGCTGACTTTGTGGTGGTCGCCTAGATTGTTACGAGAAGCGGCGTTGTGGCGACCGATTGCTTATGCTTTCGCAATTGCGCTTTTGTGTTCTGAAGGTAGTCGTTTTTTTCAGCCATTCTATTGGCGTGGAGAGGCGTTGGAGTGGATTAAGCATAGCTGGCTGATCGGCACTAGCTTGGTGAATATCGCGCTGATGTTTGCTGTTGTTTTAGTGCTAGGTCGTGAGCAGATTGCATTAAGTTCTGCGCGCGCTATTGCTGCCTTGTCCGCTGCTTTGATCTTATGTGGTTTCAATTATCTCGCTCCCGGTTTGAGTGGTGCTTTGCTCTTGATACTCATTGCGTTTAGTTTTTCAAATCGTATTTTGTTGGGCTTGGGTCTATTCGCTTTACTCAGTTTTTTATCGCACTACTATTATCAATTGCAGGCGACGCTGCTATACAAATCTATGGTGCTGTTGGGTCTGGCGCTCCTGTTATTGGCGACTCGCTGGTTGTTGCAGTACTTGTTTCCGCAGACAGAACTGGTGGCAGAGGAGAGCATTTAATATGTGGCAGACAATTTTTAATTTGAGTACTAAGACACGAACCGTCATGGCGCTGACGGCTGGCTTACTCGTGCTCGCTGTGGTCAATTGGACTATTCTGCAGCGCGAACAATTGCTGACGGAGGGTAAATTGGTTTTGCTGGAATTAGCACCCGTCGATCCGCGTTCCTTAATGCAGGGTGATTACATGGCGCTGCGCTTCAAGATCACGAATGATGCTTTTCCTAATTCACGCTGGGGACTACGTTCTTCAGTGAAGGAAGGCGTTGTACCCAATTATCCACTTGATGGCCATTTGCTGGCGATTTTGGATGAGCATGGTGTCGGACATTTTCAGCGTATTGCGCGCGCTGCTGAGGTCGCGAAATCAGGTGAGGTTTTGTTGCGTTATCGGATACGCAATGATCAGGTGAAATTTGCGACCAATGGCTACTTTTTTGAAGAGGGTCAGGCACAAACCTATGAGAAAGCACGTTATGGCGCGTTTCGTGTCGCAGCCAATGGCGATATGATTTTGACTGCTCTGCATGGGCCTGATTATGCGCAGTTAAAAAACAAATCAACTGATGCCGTATCTGCTGCTGAGTAGCGTTTCCTAGTATGATGCATGGAGATGTATTGAACTATCATGGGTTGGATCATACAAAGGAAAAATAATGCCTAAGAATTTGCAAAAGCAGTGGTGGTTTATGTTTCCGGTAACTTTTATTTCAGGCTATGCGGCCTTTTTATTGGTACAGGCTGCGGGTATCGGTGGTTTGGAAACGGTGTCGCAAATGTTGGTGTTTGCTTTGTGTTTTGCGGCTTTGCGCGCAGGTTTGCAGTTCGTGTCTTGGCTGGCAATCGTGGCGTTTCTGCCTAAATTAGCGAAATCAGTTGTGGATCAGGAAGCTGCAAAATAAGGCCGTCATCGTGAAAAAAATGCCCGCTCCGAATTTATTCAGTGCGGGCATTTTTCTTGGAACTGATTTTTAAAGACTAGCTCAATCGCCTATTTAAACAATAAACGTATCGAATCCCAAGCTCGCCCAAAAATGCTAGCCTGACGTACTTCTTCTAATGCCAGAACAGGAAACTCTGCGACCGGCTTACCATCCAACATCATCTTCATAGTGCCCACTTTGCTATTTGCAGCAATCGGTGCCACCAGTGGGTCTTTGCGTTCCAAAGCAGGTTTCAAACGGGCAGCGCTGCCTTTTGGTAAGGTTACATACAGGTCTTGGTTAAAGCCGATTTTGATTTGTCCTTGATTGCCTTTCCAGACATCTGGTGTGGCAATGGCGACGCCTTTATCGTACAGCTTGACGGTGTCAAAGTTCAGGTAACCCCAGTTCAATAATTTTAAACTTTCCTGTGCACGGATTTGATCGCTCTTAGTACCAGTCACGACAGAAATCAAACGACGTTGACCTGTGCCATTGGGGCGAATCGCCGAGGAAATCAGGCAATAACCAGCCGCTTCGGTGTGGCCGGTTTTCATACCATCAACAGTAGGATCGAGCCACAACAGACGATTGCGATTGGCTTGTGTGATTTTGTTGTAGGTGAAGCTTTTGGTTGAATAATAAGTCTTGTAGTACTCAGGATGATCGGCAATCATGCGTGATGCCAAAATCGCTAAGTCGTAAGCGGTAGAAAAATTATCCGGGCTAGGCAAGCCATGCGAATTGGCATAACGAGTCGATTTCATACCAAGACGTGCGGCTTCACGATTCATTTGCACGACAAACGCGTCTTCACTGCCAGCAACCGCTTCTGCTAGTGCTACCGAAGCATCGTTGCCCGATTGTACGATCAATCCGTAAAGCAAGTCACCGATGCTGACTGGTGTTGCAGGGTCAATAAACATTTTGGAGCTGCTGGCATCGACTTTCCAGGCGCGCGTGGACACCGTGATTTGTTGATTTAAATCGAGGCGCTTTTCTTTGAGTGCATTGAACACCAGATAGGCGGTCATGATTTTTGTCAGTGAAGCTGGTTCGATTTGCAAAGTCGCGTTGTCTGAATTGATAACTTGATTGCTGGTTGCATCTAGAAGTATCCAGGACTTCGCTTCGATCAGCGGTTTAGGCAGATTTTGAGCATAGGCGACTGACATTTGGGTCAAGCTAAGGGTAGCAAACAGAACGGATGCTAACAGTGAAGAAAGTGATTTTTTCATTATGTTTAATGCTTAAAATAAGGCGTAAAGTGAAACGTGAATGCAAAAAATAAAAAACGGAAAACGAGATATGGCTAATTTGCTGCTATCAATTTGCTGTTATAAGTTCAATGCCATAGATCACTGATGATCTTTTTAATATGTGGCAAACGACGATGAAAGAAATGATCCGCACCGGGGATCACTACGACAGGTATGTCTTGCGGTCTGAGCCATTCAAACACGGCTTGCAAAGGAATGGTATCGTCCAGCTCACCATGGATTAAGATTGTGTCGGCAGGAATATCGGGCATTGCCCATTTGCCCGCAGCCGCGCCAACTAAGACTAAACGTTGAACAGGAATGCCTGCCGCTGTTAAGCGCTGCTGCAAACGCGATTGCACAAAAGTACCGAAGGAAAATCCACTTAATACCAGTGGTAGATCGGGATAACGTTGGCGCATGTGTTGCAACAACGTCTCCATATCATCGGTTTCCCCTATGCCCGCATCATGTACGCCTTCGGATTTGCCGACACCACGAAAATTCATGCGCACAGTCACGTAACCGAGCGAAACAAAAGTGCGCGCTAAAGTCTGTGCTACTTTATTCTCCATCGTGCCACCAAATAGGGGATGTGGATGTGCGACTAAGGCTAAGCCTGTGGGACTGTTAAACAGTTCTGGGTCGGGATGATTGACGGCGCATTCGATCTGACCTGCATTGCCAGGAATTAAGAACTGCTCGGTATGGATATTCATGAAGATTCAGCTTCGTATACTTTTGTTATTAAACTCTTTTTTTAGACCTTTAAGCGCTCAACCACGCCACCGCCTATCAAGTCGACTTCGATAATTTCATCAATATCGCTTTGATCGACATAGGTATACCAAGTGCCTTGTGGGTAGACTACTAGCACCGGACCTTGTTCGCAACGATCAAGGCAGCCAGCTTTGTTGATACGAATTTTGCCAGCACCATTTTGGTCTAATTGCCTAATGCGGCGTTTCGCATGTTCTTGCGCCGCCTGTGCTCCACGCTCGGCACAACATGGGCGACCGTCGTCGCGTTCATTCATGCAGAAGAACACGTGTTTTTTGAAATAGAGATTGTCAGACATGGGAAGTTTCGAAAAAACTATAAGGAAGGAACTGAAGGCGCTATGATACAACGATTGGCGTGTTTTCTCTGGTAGCTGGGAAAATTCTTGTAAATGATCCACTAAGTGTTTCACTCAGTCGATTGCTTGGAAATGGTCTATAGCGCCAGATGGGTAACAATCGGAAAGGAAGTACAGATGCTAAACCATAAATACTTGCTGTGCCTGAGCTGTGCGCTGATGTTAGTCGCTTGCGGTAAATCCAATCAGTCGGCTGCATCAGCTAGTGCTGCGAGTGCCGCCAATATGGCCTCCAAACCAACGGTACAGGTCATCGAAGACCAGCGTCAGCAATTGGAAAAAGCCAAGCAAGTGGCAAAAGACGCGGAAACCGCCGCAGCAGCGCAAAAGCAAGCACTGGATGCGGTAGCTGAGGGAAAATAGTCCGCTTACGTCGACTCGGTGGAGACTGGCTTAGCGCCATATAGAAACAAGAATCCGGCGACGCCTGCCAATAATGAGGCCGCTAAGATCGCCATTTTTGCCGCGTTGATCACATCAAGTTGTCCACTAAAAGCCAGATTCGTGATGAAGATCGACATCGTAAATCCTATACCGCCCAAAATGCCAGCACCACTGATATGACGCCAACTGAGCTCCGGCGGCAGGCGACAGAGGCCCAAAGTGACCGCTGCCAAGCAGAATAAGGTAACACCTAGGGGTTTGCCCAATGCGAGCCCAGCAATGATGCCTAAACTATTATTGCTGCTAAAGCTATTCATCCAATCTGGCGGGATCACGATAGCGGTATTCGCCAGTGCAAATATCGGCAAAATAAGAAAAGCCACAGGCTTGTGCAGGCTATGCTCTAGTTTATGTGAAGGGGAGGCCTGATCTTCCGCTTTAGCGGAATAAGGAATCGCAAATGCCAACATGACACCGGCGATGGTTGCGTGCACACCGGACAATAACATGCATAGCCACATCGCCACGCCGCCCATCAAATAGGGAAATAAAGCCATTACCCGAAAGCGACGATTTAAAACAATTAAGCCCAGCCAGATCGCCATCGCGCCTGCTAAATAGTGCAGTTTGACTTGCGCGGTATAAAACAGCGCAATGATGATGATGGCGCACAGATCATCAATCACCGCGAAAGCGACGACGAATACTTTCAGTGCATTGGGGACGCGCGAGCCGAGTAAGGCCATGGCCCCGAGCGCGAAAGCGATGTCGGTCGCCATTGGGATGCCGATACCCGCTTGTGTCGCTGTACCGTGGTTGATCGCGTAATGGATCAACGCGGGCACGATAGTGCCACCTAAGGCGGCGGTGATAGGTAGTAAAGCATTTTTAAAGTTTGACAACTCGCCACTGTATAGCTCGCGCTCCAATTCCAGTCCTATCAGCAGAAAAAATATCGCCATCAGGGCATCATTGATCCACAGCTCCAGACTGAGACCAGCGATGTGGGTTTGCCAGATTTGCAGATAATTGCTGCTCATCGAAGAGTTGCTGAGCGTAAGAGATAAGACCGTACAAAGTATTAGGAAGACGCCACTGGCTTTTTCTGAATGTATAAAAGCCTGAAAACTTTGGCTGAGAGTCAGACGGGTATTTGTCATAGAAATTTTGAACTAAGTGATTACTGGTTTGCGATGTTCGGTTTCGACTGCAGCAAATACCACAACGCGATAAACGGCCAGACCACCGATAAAAATTGCGCTGCGCCATAAAAATTCAGCATTTTCCCTTGCACCATGGTTTGCAGAGTGTGCAAGAAATAAGGATTGCTGGGGATGAGATTTACCATCAATAAACCTAGACTCAGCAATAAAATCGCCAAACGTCGTTGCGCGTGATGGGGAGCGAATGAGAAGCCATAGAGCATAATTGCGCTGATTAAAATGCCGCCTTGCGCGCCGGGCGTTAGCCATAAGAATGCGTTCTCAGGTTGAAACATCAAGGCACTGGAAAGTGCCCTGATTGCTAAGCTTGAAGTCAACAAGAAACACGCGAGTGCAAATTTCGGTGCATGACGATTCAGTAATGAGAGACAAATCAAAATGGCACCGCTGCAGCCGCATGCTGTGATTATTGTTTCCGACAGCAGATATATTTCCGGACTTAGTTCAATGTCGTTTCTTAATACCGCACCCAGATCAATACTGACATCTAAGTATTCTTCACACCACAAAGAAATGATGGGCAGAATTTGACCATGACCGAATAAGAAGGCATGGGGAAAAATTTGCGCTAGTGGCCATAAGCCGACAACGACCAGCTCGCGTGAAGAATCTGTGTGTAACCAGCGCGCTCGGAGTTGTTGTAGTCTGCCATTTTCTAAGATGATAGGTAGCAGCAATCCGCCTAGGATGGCACCGAGTGTGCAGCCGCCAGCATTGGTGATTAAATCTAATAAGGACGTGACACGCGTAGGCAGAAAAAACTGCACGCTTTCCATCAGTAAACTCATTGCGCAACCACTGACGCAAGCGATCAAAACCGACCAGCTACGTGAGATTCTTGGGTAAAGTGAGAATACGATCAAGACACCCAACGGCATGTAACCAATCGCATTGACCACCGCATCGAATTGCGACCAGTAGCGTGGCCACTGTAAAATCTGCGCGCTAAACGCGGCGATGTTCTCAAATTGCCACCCCGAAAACGGGTACAGGCTGGCGTACACGATTAAGACTGCATAAGCAATCAGACTGGCGCGCGATAAGGGAGAAGCAGTAAGGTCTTTAGCAAGCACTGTGCGATTTGTTCGGTTTGTTCAGTTTGTTCTGTTTGTATCAATCAGATGAATTGCCATCTACAAGACGTTGAATTCTATTTCGGCTATTTCAATTGAGTCTGCAACCAGATAATTAGTTCCGTAATAGCTTGATCACTTGCCAGCGGCATGGCGCGAGCGCCGCCTGCTGCATCGGCACTGCTACTGCCTAATTGTGCGCTAAAGACTTTTTGGGCTAACAGGCGTTTATTATTGATTATGCTGGCGCGCCAGCGTAGTTGAACCTGGCTACTTCCTGGCGTTGAGAAGTGCTGGGAAAATTCCTCTAAATCGATCTTAAGTAAGGGCAAGCCAGCAACGCCATCGGTACTAGCACTGACAGCACCACCTTCCTGATTGATACGCGCGATAATTTTTTGTTTGATTAATTGCGCCGGTGGCATGCTCCAACGACTATTGGCGTAAGGGCGGAGTTCTTGTGGATTATCGTACAGCAGGCGGTATAACATGGCGGAGCCTTCCAAGCTGACAGGCACCTGAATCTCTGCCAGGTTGATTTTCAAAGCGGCAAGCTGATTACTGCTTGGTGCGATGTGCTTGCTGCCAAAGTCGTAGCTATGTCGTGTCTCGGTACTGGCGCACGCGCTTAGTAGCAATAACAGTAATAGTGGCGCGCCGATGAGGACAGTCAGATAGGGACTGAATTGACGTGGACCTGATAATGTAGATCGAATCATTATGGGATCATCCTGATTAATAAAAGGTAGTAATTTTTGTTATGAGTTCGCTTATCTATTTTTGTCCGTATTATTAAAGCCAGCCTCGCCCGGACCCGGTGCGACAGGCTTTGCACCCAATATTAAGCTCTGTGGGCGCTCGTTAAAATTATCGGTAGTTCGACTAATACCGCGCAAAGTACCACGTGCATCTTGTATCAAACCATTAATCGCTGGCAAAGTTTCGTATTGCAAGCTGGTGCTTAGGTCTTCGACATTTTTGCTAAGGCGATTGATACTGCCATCTTCAGCTTGTAGCTTGCTGATTAAATTATTTATGTTCGTGCTAGTTGCTTTTGCATTGTCAGAAAACTGCTTGAAAGCCAGTGCGCTGTCCTTGGCCTGTAGTAGGGTTTGGGGCAGGGCTGTTAAGACTGGATCAAGTTTAGAAGGCAGGGCTTCCCACGCGGTGGCGGTACGGCCGATTTGATTGACGGTATTAATTAGAGACTTTTGATTGTTTGGGTCTAATAAGGTATTTAAGCGCTTACTTAATTCCTCGGTCTGTCCCAAGATTGCCAGACCATGTTTTTCGACTTCTTGCAATAGCCCTGGGCGCAGCGGTATCAGTGCGCCAAGTCGGGCGTCTTTCACGATCGCAGCGGGTTTGCTGCCGTCATCGTCTAGCTCTATATACGCAATGCCAGTAACACCTTGGTAGCCTAAGGTGGCGTAAGTAGATTGCGTAATTGGTGTGTCCGAGACTATGTCCAAATTTAAAAGTAATTGTCCCGGTACCTTAGTATCAAAATCAATATCAGTGACTTTGCCAACCTTGATACCTTTGTAGCGGACTGCCGCCTGAATATTTAAACCTGATACCTTCAAGGGAGTCGCGATGGTGTAAGGCGTGCGTTGGATTTCATCTTTGCCTAACCACAGCGCTAGCAAACCTGCCAGTATCGCTAAACCTATCGCAAACACGCCTGCGATCAGCGCGTGAGATTTACTTTCCATAATGAACTCCGGTATTTGAATCGGTGGTATTTGGTTTTAGTACATCCATCGCGCGTATGCCACGTCCGCCACGGAAATAAGTTTGAATAAATGGATGCGCTACTTGCACCACTTCGTGCGCGCTGCCGACGGCGATCATTTTCTTGTCAGCGATCACGCCTATGCGAGACGACAGCGCGAACAGGGTATCGAGATCGTGCGTGACCATGACGACCGTTAATCGTAGGGATTGATGCAATGATTGAATCAGGCTGACAAAACTATCTGAACTATCGGGATCTAAGCCCGCCGTGGGCTCATCCAAAAACAGTAATTCTGGATCAAGCGCAATCGCGCGCGCCAGAGCAACGCGCTTAATCATGCCGCCGGACAAATCAGAGGGCATTTTTTTGGCGTGTTCAAAACCGATACCAGACATGTGCAATTTGAGATAAGCGATATCCATGATCAGTGATTCTGGCAAAACACCCAATTCGCGTATGGGCTGGGCGACATTTTCAATCACGTTCAACGCAGAATATAGAGCGCCATGTTGAAACAACATGCCAGAGCGACGGCGCAGATGTGGTAGGTGCTGCTTTTCTGGCCCATGGATATCTTCGCCAAACACTTTGATGATGCCACGTTTGGGTCCTTCTAAGCCCAGCATTTGGCGCATTAAAACCGTCTTACCCGAGCCTGAACCGCCAACGATAGAAAAAATTTCGCCACGTTGGATTTGCAGATTCAAATCTTGATGAATCACGGTACGTCCGAATTGAGTACGTAAACGGGCAATATCAATGATGTTGTCGGTAGCGTTGGGAGGCGTAGGCGAGGTCATCATCTTGGTCGGGTCTAATAGGCGACATTACTAAATAGGACCGCAAAAATGGCATCGGCAATAATCACGCTGGTAATTGAAACCACCACGGAGCTAGTCGTGCCTTGCCCCAGGCTCTCTGTATTTGGTTTAATTCTCAGACCATAATGGCAGGAAATCAATGCAATCAAGATGCCAAACACGACACCTTTACCGAGACCTATCCAATAATTTGCCAGACTGACCGCATCGGGTAGTTTATGAAAAAAGAATCCCGGTGACATATCGAGTATCACCTGTGCTGAGATCGCACCGCCGATGAGCGCCATGATGTCAGTCCAGATCACGATCATGGGCATGGTGAAGGCGAGTGCAATGACTTTTGGCATGATAAGTCGAAATCCGATAGGGATGCCCATCACTCGCATCGCATCTAGCTCTTCTGTTACCTTCATGACACCAAGCTGTGCCGTTATCGCCGAGCCAGATCTGCCTGCAATTAAGATGGCAGCCAGCATAGGGCCCAATTCGCGAATGATACTGATACCAAGTAAGTTAACGATAAATAAATCGCCGCCGTAATTACGCAATTGTTGCCCTGATAAATAGGATAAAACCACGCCTATCAATAAGCCAACTAAAGCCGTAATCGCCAGCGCTTGAAAGCCCGTACGATAGATATTCGCTGAGATTTCCTTCCACGGACCTTTGCCGGGATGGCGTACGAAACGACCGAGGTCGATGATCAACTGCCCTATCAGTTCGGTGATGGCGATCAGGTGCAACGCAAAGTTGAGTGCCAGAGTTCCCAATCGACCGAACGGTGTTCGTCTTACTTTTTGTGGCGTTGGCATGGCAATTTTTTGCAGATCTGCCAGTCGTTCAAATAAGCCGCGATGTTGATCTTGCAGCATGAGTTTTTCTGGAAAACGCTTGCCCCAGGTTTGCCACAATAGTTGAGCGCCTATGTGATCGAGTGCGCTTAGTCCTTTTAAATCCCACTCGAAAGCGGGTCCACCTTGTAGACTTGTAAGTTGTAGGCTTAGCTCTCGCATGATCGTGGGTTCGGCTAGCGTGTCGGTCAGCCACGCGCCATGTACTTGGACAGTGGGCTCGTCGTTACCGGATATGAGCAAGGTGGGGATAGTGTCGCGGCGCATTATGCAAGTGTAAGGCACAAATTGCCCGTACGGCAATTTTAGTTAATAGTGATGGAGGCGCTTAGTCAAGTCTGGTGCATTAAGTGAAACGCCATTTGGTGTTAAACCTATTTAGTATCAAGGAGCCGCTACTTTTGAGTCACTTCTCCTGCACTAGTGGCGTTTTATTATCAATAATCTCGCGGCAATCGCCTTTTACATAGGCATCGTCGTAATTGCTCCAGCCATAGCTATCGACATAGCGCGTGTGGTATTTCCATTTTGGACTAAAGACGCTGCGATCCAGTTTTTCGTCGGGATAGCGGATGTCGACCATGTCCAGCACCGAGTGAAATACATTTTCTGTCGAGAGTTTGGCATTTTGATGTGTCTTCAATGCTTGAATCTTGTCAGGGTGCTGCTTCGCATATTGATCGGAATACCAGACGAAGGCGGGAATATGAAATTCAAATTGTGTGTTGTGACCATGAAAGGCCAAATTGCAACTACCGTCGTATAAAGTTTGTCCGTGATCCGAGACGTACCAGAGTGCGCTCATATGCGGCAAGACTTTTAATTGTTGAATCATGCGTGCCAAGATCCAATCGGTATAAAGGATAGAATTGTCATAACTGTTATTAATGGCCTCTTTGTTTTTGAGGTCGGTATAGACGGGATTAGTGATGCCAAATAAGGAGGGTTTCCATTGATCATAGGCCGGAGGATAGCGATGACTGTAGTTCCAATGGTTGCCTAGCGTATGCAGAACAATTAACTTATTCGGTGCTGAGTCGTCTAAGGCGTTTTGCAGTGGCGTTAGTAAAATCTGATCGTAACTAGACTTATTGGTAAAACCACCCAGATTCAAAAATTGCGTCACGTCGGCTTCCTTTGCGATCACCGAGGTGGGGGTGTCAAACTGCCCGAAACTCATTTGATTCGATAGCCAAAAGGTTTTGAATCCCGCTTCCTTATAGGCGCTTAAGAATGATTTCTCAGAAAACCCGGCTTTCAGGCTTTGCACTGCGGGTTTGCGTGTCGTAATAATAGGAACCGATAAGCGAGTTGCCGCCACCGCGGTGATCATGTCGCTAAAATTAATTAAATTGCTTTCTTGGCTCAAATAGGGGTTGGTTTCGCGCGGGTAGCCGTTGAGACTCCAGCGGTCGTAACGTGCAGATTCGCCGATGACGACCACGATCGTTTGTTGAAAGTCGTTGCCAGGTGCTTGCTGCGCGTGAAATAGGAATTCCCGATTCTTGTCGCTAAGAGTCGATAAGTAGTTACGTTCTTTATAAAAGTCTATTCCGCGTAAAAAAATCCCTAACGGCCAACTACGAGAGAAACTTTCCTCGTCGTATAGGGCTTCTGCCCATTTAGGCAATGGCGGCTGTTGCTGTATATAAGTTTCTAGCTCTGTCCATGAGCGCAGTTTCCAAAATGCCTTGCTATCGGTTTCTAGCTTTTCGGTGGTGGCACTGGCAACACTTTCTGTTCCGGAGGCGCTGCTAACGCCCACTTGAGCGCCGTAAGTCCAGCATAAAAGGCAAGCTGATAATGCCGCTAAAGCGATCCAGCGTGAACTGTGATGCCAGGTCAGGCTGGTTTCATGTTTTGCGGCTTGCAACAGTGTCCACCACCAGAGCAGGATGAATGCCGCGATGAGTAATAGCAACCAAACCTTGCTTCCGAGAAATTCCAGCGCTTCTTTCGGACTAGTTTCTGTAATAATTCCCAAATGATGGGTAGAAATTCCTTGCCCGTAATATAAACGCAAATAAATTTCAATTGGAATCGCCAAGAAAGCAGGTAGTAAGACAAAATGAAACCAGCGCGGTTTTTTAAAGATTGCCCATAACACCAGCCACGACAAAACTTGGTAGATCAAAATGCGACTGCCTTGTTCAATCGACTTGCCCAAAAAGACGCTAAAAAATGCTAAACAACTAACGAGAAAGTAACTGCCAAGCAGGTAGGGTCTAGAGAAACGTAGCAGGTAGTGCATTAAAGTAAGGTGCCTTAAGATAAGTGTGCCTATATTAGGCTGCAGGTCGGTAGCTTTAAATAAATCACCACAAAACCCACAGGTATGTAATGGAGGGGTATTTTAGCTTTGATAGTCTTCATTGGTAGAAACTGCCATCAGTAAATGCATAAATCTGTGCATGGCTTACCAACGCTCCCCCCGTTATCACACAATGCTAAGTTGTTGTTTTCATTGTTTTTCATTGACTTTGCTTGAAATAAAGGTGTACACTCGCGAGTTCTCGATTTTATATGGTTTATTCTTACGCACTGCCAATTTCATTAAAGCATGTGTATGAGCATGAATGTTCGAGGGCTGGCAAACTTAGTTTGCGAGTGAATATATAGATTTTAAGTGCCCGGGCAACCGTTTCCGGGCGTGTGTTTAACGTTGTATTTTGTTGGATTAAAAACGATGCCAACCATCAATCAACTGATTCGCCAACCACGTGTTTCTGCAGTGGTTAAGAGCAAATCTCCGGCGCTGGAAAACAGCCCGCAAAAACGCGGCGTATGTACCCGTGTTTATACGACAACTCCAAAAAAGCCTAACTCGGCTTTGCGTAAAGTTGCCAAAGTACGCTTGACCAACGGTTTCGAAGTTATTTCGTATATCGGTGGTGAAGGCCATAACTTGCAAGAACATAGCGTAGTTTTGTTGCGCGGTGGTCGTGTAAAGGATTTGCCGGGTGTGCGTTACCATATGGTTCGCGGTGCTTTGGATACTCAAGGCGTTAAAGACCGTAAGCAAGCTCGTTCCAAATATGGTTCTAAGCGCGCTAAGGCTGTTAAGAAATAATTTTCTAGTTCACTAGAATTTTATTTTGTAACTTGCTTGTAAATTAACCTCTGTAAAATCTCCGTAATTCGGATAGGTGTCGGTCTCGAATGAGCCGAGTAAGTGGTGGCTATGATGGCTTACCGCGAGCGTTGATAAATTTGTTATCGACCGCTCAACTGAAGATTGAAAGGAATTGAAATGCCACGTCGTCGTGAAGTCCCGAAACGGGATATTTTGCCGGATCCAAAATTCGGTAATGTTGAAGTCTCTAAGTTTGTTAACGTGTTGATGTTGTCTGGCAAGAAGTCTGTTGCTGAAGGCATTATCTATGGCGCGTTTGATCACATCCAAACTAAATCTGGTAAAGATCCATTGGAAGTGTTCGCAACTGCAATCAACAATGCTAAGCCATTGGTTGAAGTTAAATCTCGCCGTGTTGGTGGTGCTAACTATCAAGTTCCAGTTGAAGTTCGTCCAGTTCGTCGTTTGGCTCTGTCTATGCGTTGGTTGCGTGAAGCAGCGAACAAGCGTAGCGAAAAATCCATGCCACAACGTTTGGCTGGTGAATTGTTGGAAGCCGCAGAAGGTCGCGGCGGTGCAATGAAGAAACGTGATGAAGTGCATCGTATGGCTGAAGCCAACAAAGCCTTCTCCCACTTCCGCTTCTAATAGTAAAGTGAGAGACCATTGTGCTGTCGTGGCAATGGTTTTGGTAAGAATATTGAATCAGGCCGGGCGTAATTTCTTCTCGAAAATTGCGCTCGGTTTTGTCCATTAAAAGATTTAGGAATAGCTATGGCCCGTAAGACCCCCATTGAGCGCTACCGTAATATCGGTATTTCGGCTCACATTGATGCTGGTAAAACCACGACAACCGAGCGTGTTTTGTTCTATACCGGTGTAAATCACAAAATCGGTGAAGTGCATGATGGCGCGGCTACCATGGACTGGATGGAGCAAGAGCAAGAGCGCGGTATTACTATTACTTCCGCTGCGACAACTTGCTTCTGGAGTGGTATGGCGAATAATTTCCAGCCGCACCATATCAACATTATTGATACCCCAGGCCACGTTGACTTCACGATTGAAGTTGAGCGCTCTATGCGTGTTTTGGATGGTGCTTGCATGGTTTACTGTGCAGTCGGCGGTGTTCAGCCACAATCTGAAACAGTTTGGCGTCAAGCTAACAAGTATAAAGTCCCACGTTTGGCATTCGTCAACAAGATGGATCGTACTGGCGCGAACTTCTTCAAAGTGTACGATCAAATGCGTGCACGTTTGAAAGCAAATCCAGTGCCTTTGCAAGTACCTATCGGCGCTGAAGATTTATTCGAAGGTGTGATCGATTTGGTAAAGATGAAAGCGATCATCTGGGATGTGGCATCTCAAGGTATGAAATTTGAATACCAGGATATTCCTGCGCATTTGGTAGAAGAATCCAAAAAATGGCGTGAAAACATGGTGGAAGCAGCTGCTGAAGCCAGTGAAGAATTGATGAACAAATACCTTGAAGAAGGCGATTTGTCTGAAGCTGAAATTAAAGCAGCTTTGCGTCAACGTACGATCGCTTCTGAAATCGTTCCTATGATGTGCGGTACGGCATTTAAGAACAAAGGTGTTCAGGCGATGTTGGATGCAGTTATTGAATACTTGCCATCCCCATTAGACATTCCACCAGTTCCTGGTTTGAATGAAGATGATGAGCCAGTGGTTCGTGAAGCAAAAGACAATGAGAAGTTCTCCGCTTTGGCATTTAAGATTGCTACGGATCCGTTCGTTGGTCAATTGTGCTTTATCCGTTGCTACTCAGGTACTTTGAATTCTGGCGACAGCGTTTACAACTCTGTAAAAGAGAAGAAAGAACGTATCGGTCGTTTGGTTCAGATGCATGCGAATCAACGTGAAGAAATCAAAGAAATGATGGCGGGTGATATCGCTGCGGTTGTGGGTCTGAAAGACACAACAACAGGTGATACCTTGTGCGACGAAAAAGCGATCGTTGTCTTAGAGCGCATGATATTCCCAGAGCCAGTTATTTCTCAAGCCGTTGAGCCAAAAACTAAGGCTGACCAAGAGAAGATGGGCTTGGCGTTGAATCGTTTGGCAGCTGAAGATCCATCTTTCCGCGTGCGTACTGACGAAGAATCTGGTCAGACAATTATCGCTGGTATGGGTGAATTGCATCTGGATATTATCGTTGACCGTATGAAGCGTGAATTCAACGTGGAAGCAACGGTTGGTAAGCCTCAAGTAGCGTACCGCGAAACAATTCGCAAAACATGCGAAGAGATCGAAGGTAAGTTCGTTAAGCAATCAGGTGGTCGTGGTCAATACGGTCACGTTGTATTGAAGATCGAGCCGCAAGAACCAGGTAAAGGTTTCGAATTCGTTGACGCCATCAAAGGTGGTACAGTTCCACGCGAATACATTCCTGCAGTTGAAAAAGGTGTACGTGAAACTTTGACTTCTGGTGTATTGGCTGGTTACCCAGTGGTTGACGTTAAAGTGACATTGTTCTTCGGTTCATACCATGACGTCGACTCCAACGAAAACGCGTTCCGTATGGCGGGTTCTATGGCATTTAAAGATGGCTGCCGTAAAGCAAGTCCAGTTATCTTGGAGCCAATGATGGCGGTTGAAGTGGAAACACCAGAAGACTACGCTGGTACAGTGATGGGCGATTTGTCCTCACGTCGCGGTATGGTTCAAGGTATGGATGAGATTGCTGGTGGTGGCGGTAAGATCATTAAAGCTGAAGTGCCATTGTCTGAGATGTTTGGTTACTCAACTTCTTTGCGTTCAGCAACTCAAGGTCGTGCGACTTATTCTATGGAATTCAAGCACTACTCTGAAGCGCCGAAGAATGTTATCGACGCAATCGTTACATCAAAAGCGAAGTAATAGGAATTACAAAGCTTGAACCGCCGAGGCGCGGAGGACGCAGAGAAAGACTCTGTTTTCCTCTGCGCTCTCTGCGCCTCTGTGGTTCGCTTTTGGTTTTTCTTGAAATTTCTTAGTATTAAAATCGGAAACCCCCTCCGAAATTATTCGGGCGGGATAATAATCTAATCGTTCTTTTTGAAGGAAGAATAAAATGGCAAAAGGTAAGTTCGAACGCACCAAGCCGCACGTTAACGTCGGTACAATTGGTCACGTGGATCACGGTAAAACGACATTGACAGCAGCGATTGCGACAGTATTGTCTAAGAAATTTGGCGGCGAAGCTAAAGCATACGACCAGATCGATGCAGCTCCAGAAGAAAAAGCACGTGGTATTACGATTAATACTGCGCACGTAGAATACGAAACAGCAGGCCGTCACTATGCTCACGTTGATTGCCCAGGCCATGCTGACTATGTTAAAAACATGATTACTGGTGCTGCTCAGATGGACGGCGCTATTCTGGTTTGCTCCGCAGCTGACGGTCCAATGCCACAGACACGTGAGCACATCTTGTTGGCACGTCAAGTTGGTGTTCCATACATCATCGTATTCTTGAACAAATGCGACATGGTTGATGACGCTGAGTTGTTGGAATTGGTTGAAATGGAAGTTCGTGAATTATTGTCTAAATACGAATTCCCAGGTGACGATTTGCCTATCATCCAAGGTTCCGCAAAAATGGCGCTCGAAGGCGACAAGGGTCCATTGGGCGAAGAAGCGATCATGAAATTGGCTGATGCTTTGGATTCTTATATCCCAACACCAGAACGTGCTGTTGACGGCGCATTCTTGTTGCCAGTGGAAGACGTGTTCTCCATCTCTGGTCGCGGTACAGTGGTAACGGGTCGTATCGAACGCGGTATCATCAAAGTCGGCGAAGAAATCGAAATCGTTGGTATTAAAGATACAGTCAAAACAACATGTACTGGCGTTGAAATGTTCCGCAAATTGCTGGATCAAGGTCAAGCTGGTGACAACGTGGGTGTCTTGTTGCGCGGTACTAAGCGTGAAGATATTCAACGTGGTCAAGTGTTGGCGAAACCAGGTTCAATCAAGCCGCATGATCATTTCACAGGCGAGATCTACGTTTTGTCTAAAGATGAAGGTGGTCGTCATACACCATTCTTCAACAACTATCGTCCACAGTTCTACTTCCGTACAACGGACGTAACTGGTTCAATCGAGTTGCCGAAGGATAAAGAAATGGTGATGCCAGGCGATAACGTTTCTATCACAGTTAAGTTGATCAACCCGATCGCGATGGAAGAAGGTCTCCGTTTCGCGATTCGTGAAGGTGGTCGTACTGTTGGTGCGGGTGTTGTTGCAAAAATTATCGCTGGTTAATTAATCCTTAAAAGCTATCGGTGATGCTCACCTGTTTCATCGATAAAGTTTAGAATAATTCGAAATTTGGTGTACACTAGTCGGCTGTCGCGCTTTTTAAGCTCGACAGCCGTACTTTTTAGTAATCGCTCTTTGTTAAAAATGCCACAATTAATGCATCGTGGCTCGTTCTTTATAGGAAATATCATGTCTACAGCAAATCAAAAAATCCGTATTCGCTTGAAAGCTTTCGATTACAAATTGATCGATCAATCAGCTTTGGAAATCGTAGAAACAGCTAAGCGTACCGGCGCTGTTGTTAAAGGTCCAGTTCCTTTGCCAACACGTATTCAACGTTTCGACGTATTGCGTTCCCCACACGTCAACAAAACTTCACGCGATCAATTCGAAATCCGCACGCACCAGCGTTTGATGGACATCGTTGATCCAACGGATAAAACAGTTGATGCTTTGATGAAACTCGACTTGCCAGCTGGTGTCGACGTAGAAATCAAATTGCAATAATTGCTAGCTCGATAAATCCAATTCTGGGGCGCAGCACTGCGTTGCTTGTCCTCGCAATACCTGAGTATTGCTGTGGGAAGCGCCTTGTTCTGCATCCCCATAATTGAATTTCTCAAGCTAGCTTTCTGTTTGCTAAAAATGATTTGAGCTGTCATAAGATCTTTTAAGCGTTCAGGGAAAACTGACATACCATAAATTTTTCTATTTTCAAATAAATTTTTCTTGTAAGTGGAAATTTTTCGGGTTACAATCGAAGGCTTAGATTTTGATAGGCTATTGCCTGTCTATTTTTAAGTCTTAAAAGTAAGTTTCTAAACATCAGCCTCACCCAATCGTAGGTGAGAATGGAGAAAACAATGAGCTTGGGCCTAGTTGGTCGCAAGGTTGGTATGATGCGCATTTTTACTGATGATGGTGATTCAATTCCAGTCACAGTATTAGATGTCTCAAACAACCGCGTGACGCAAATCAAAACTCCTGAAACAGACGGTTACTCCGCTGTTCAGGTAACATTCGGTCAGCGCCGTGCATCCCGTGTAACTAAAGCGGCTGCAGGTCACCTCGCAAAAGCGGGTGTGGAAGCTGGTACTGTCTTAAAAGAATTCCGTGTTGACGCTGCTAAAGCTGCTGAACTGAAAGCAGGCGATGTTGTGCCTGTTGGCTTGTTCGAAGCTGGTCAAAAAGTGGACGTGCAAGGCGTGACAATTGGTAAAGGCTATGCCGGTACTATTAAACGTCACCACTTCGCATCTGGTCGTGCTACTCACGGTAACTCACGTTCACATAATGTTCCTGGTTCTATCGGTATGGCGCAGGATCCTGGTCGCGTTTTCCCAGGTAAACGCATGACTGGTCACTTGGGTGACGTTACGCGTACAGTGCAAAATCTTGTTATCGCCCGTGTAGATGCTGATCGCCAATTGTTGTTGGTGAAAGGTGCTATTCCTGGTGCGAAAAACGGTCAGGTGATTGTATCACCAGCTGTTAAAGTTAAAGCAAAGAAGGGGGCTTAATTTATGGAACTGAAGCTCCTAAATGCAGACGGTCAATCTGCTTCTAATGTTGCTGCGCCAGATACTATTTTTGGTCGTGATTACAATGAAGCTTTGATTCATCAAGTTGTTGTTGCTTACCAAGCGAATGCTCGCAGTGGTAACCGCAAACAATTGGGTCGTGACGAAGTTCACCACACAACTAAGAAGCCATGGCGTCAAAAAGGTACGGGTCGTGCTCGTGCTGGTATGTCATCTTCCCCATTGTGGCGTGGAGGCGGTCGCGCTTTCCCTAACTCTCCTGATGAGAACTTCTCTCACAAAGTTAACAAGAAGATGTATCGCGCAGGTATCTGCTCGATCTTGTCTCAGTTGGCTCGTGAAGGTCGTTTGAATGTTGTTGACAGTTTGACTGTTGATGCGCCAAAAACTAAGTTGTTGTCTGAAAAATTGAAGACAATGGGTTGCTTGGATTCAGTATTGATTATTACTGAAGACTTCAACGAAAACTTGATGTTGGCTGCTCGCAATCTGGTTAACGTTTTGGTTGTTGAGCCACGTTATGCTGATCCAGTTTCTTTGGTGTTCTACAAGAAAGTGTTGATCACTAAAGCGGCCTTGACAAAGATTGAGGAGATGCTGGCATGAGCGTAATCAAGCATAGTGAAGAACGCCTGATGAAGGTGTTGCTGGCTCCGGTGATCTCTGAAAAAGCAACCATGGTTGCAGAGAAAAACGAGCAAGTTGTTTTCCTGGTGATGCCAGATGCAACTAAGCCAGAAATCAAGGCTGCTGTTGAGTTGCTGTTTAAGGTTCAGGTTGAATCTGTGCAAGTAGCTAACCGCTTGGGCAAACAAAAACGTACTGGTAAATTTAATGGCCGTCGCAATCATACAAAACGCGCTTTTGTATGCTTGAAGCCAGGTCAAGAAATTAACTTTACCGAGGGGGCATAAGCATGGCACTCGTTAAGATGAAGCCAACCTCACCAGGCCGTCGTGGTATGGTTAAAGTGGTAACTGAAGGCTTGCATAAAGGCCGTCCGTTTGCTGCTTTGTTGGAAAAGAAAAATAAAACTGCTGGCCGTAACAACAATGGTCATATCACTACACGTCATATCGGCGGTGGTCATAAGCAGCACTATCGTTTAGTCGATTTTAAGCGTTCTAAAGATGGTATTCCTGCGAAAGTTGAACGCATTGAATACGATCCTAACCGTACAGCGCACATTGCTTTGTTGTGCTACGCGGACGGTGAACGTGCATACATCATTGCATCCAAAGGTATGGCTGCTGGTGATCAGGTGATGAATGGCTCACAAGCGCCAATCAAATCTGGTAACTGCTTGCCAATCCGCAATATCCCAGTCGGTACAACTATGCATTGCGTAGAAATGTTGCCGGGCAAGGGTGCGCAGATCGCTCGTACTGCTGGTGCTGGTGTGGTGTTGATGGCTCGCGAAGGCACATACGCTCAAGTGCGTTTGCGCTCTGGTGAAGTTCGTCGTATCCATATCGAATGCCGTGCAACTATCGGTGAAGTCGGTAACGGTGAGCATAACCTCCGTAAAATTGGTAAAGCTGGTGCGATGCGTTGGCGCGGTGTACGCCCGACAGTTCGCGGTGTTGTCATGAATCCTATTGATCACCCACACGGTGGTGGTGAAGGTAAGACAGCAGCAGGACGTCATCCAGTTTCTCCATGGGGTCAGCAAACTAAGGGTAAGAAGACACGTCGCAACAAGCGTACGACTTCCATGATCGTTTCACGCCGTGGCAAGAAATAAGGGGTAACACATGACACGTTCAGCTAAAAAAGGGCCGTTTTGCGACGCCCATTTGGTAAAGAAAGTCGAAGCTGCGCAAGCAAATAAAGACAAAAAGCCAATTAAAACTTGGTCACGTCGTTCGACAATCATGCCTGATTTCATCGGTCTGACTATCGCAGTACACAATGGTAAGCAGCACGTACCAGTGTACGTTTCTGAAAACATGGTAGGCCATAAATTGGGCGAATTCGCATTGACTCGCACATTTAAAGGTCATATCGCGGATAAGAAAGCGAAGAGATAATATGGAAACCAAAGCAATATTGAAGGGTGTACGTCTGTCCGAGCAAAAAGGTCGCTTGGTAGCAGACTTGATCCGTGGTAAGAAAGTCGATCAAGCATTAAACATCTTAGCCTTCAGTCCGAAAAAAGGCGCGACTATCATTAAGAAAGTCTTGGAATCAGCAATCGCTAATGCCGAGCACAATGATGGTGCCGATATCGATGAATTGAAAGTTACGACGATTTATGTCGAAAAAGGACCAATTCTCAAACGCTTTACAGCGCGCGCAAAAGGTCGTGGTGATCGTATCTCTAAACAATCCTGTCACATTTATGTGACTGTTGGTAACTAAGGAGTCACGATGGGACAGAAGATACATCCAACCGGTTTCCGTTTAGCGGTAACACGTAATTGGTCTTCACGCTGGTATGCTGGCAATGCAAATTTTGCCACTATGCTCAACGAAGATATCAAAGTACGTGAGTACCTTAAAAAGAAATTGAAAAATGCATCAGTAGGTCGTATCACTATTGAGCGTCCGGCAAAAAATGCACGTATTACTATTTACAGCTCCCGTCCAGGTGTTGTGATTGGTAAAAAAGGCGAAGATATCGAATCCTTGAAAGCGGATTTGGCAAAGATCATGGGCGTGCCAGTGCACGTAAATATCGAAGAAATTCGTAAGCCAGAAATCGATGCTCAATTGATCGCTGATTCTATCTCTCAGCAGCTCGAAAAACGTATTATGTTCCGCCGCGCGATGAAACGTGCGATGCAAAACGCAATGCGTCTGGGTGCTAAGGGTATCAAGATCATGTCTAGTGGTCGTTTGAATGGTATCGAAATTGCTCGTAAAGAATGGTATCGCGAAGGTCGTGTGCCTCTGCATACTTTGCGCGCTGATATCGATTACGGTACAAGTGAAGCATCTACGACATACGGTATTATTGGCGTTAAAGTTTGGGTTTACAAAGGTGATCGTTTAGCTAATGGCGATGCTCCTGTAATCGAATCCACACCAGAAGACGACAAAAAACGTCGTGGCCCACGTCGCGAAGATGGCAAGCCAAATAGCCGTCCACGTGCAAAGCGCCCTGAAGGTCAAACTCCAACTGGTACAGCAGCAGCTCCAGCGGCTAAACGTGTTCGCACGAAAGCAGCTGACGGCGCGGCGGCACCAGCTGAGAAAGCAGGAGAATAATCATGCTGCAACCAGCACGCAGAAAATATCGTAAGGAACAAAAAGGCCGCAACAAGGGTATTTCCCATGACCGTGGCACAGCAGTTTCTTTCGGTGAATTTGGTTTGAAGTCAATTGCACGTGGCCGTATTACTGCACGTCAAATTGAAGCGGCACGTCGCGCTATGACTCGTCATATCAAACGTGGTGGCCGTATCTGGATCCGTATTTTCCCAGATAAGCCAATTTCTCAGAAACCAGCTGAAGTTCGTATGGGTAATGGTAAAGGTAATCCAGAGTACTACGTAGCCGAGATTCAACCAGGCAAAATGTTGTACGAAATGGATGGCGTTGATGAAGCGCTGGCACGAGAAGCTTTCCGCTTAGCAGCTGCTAAATTACCATTGTTGACAACGTTTGTCGTACGTCAAGTCGGCACTTAATAGGGAGTTGTAAATGAAAGTATCTGAACTCCAAGGCAAAGACTCCGCAGCTTTGACGAAAGAATTGAATGATTTGTTGAAGGCACAATTCAGCTTGCGTATGCAAATCGCTACGCAACAATTGAATAACACTTCGCAACTCAAAAAAGTTCGTCGTGACATCGCCAGAGTTAAAACAGTCATGAATCAGAAGGATGCCAAATAATGAACGATCAAGTTAAAGTTGCACTGAAGCGCACATTGATTGGCAAAGTTGTCTCCGACAAGATGGATAAGACAGTGACAGTATTAGTTGAGCGTCACGTTAAGCATCCTTTGTACGGTAAGATCATTGTGCGTACTGCGAAATATCATGCACACGATGAAGCGAACCAAGCAAAAGCCGGTGACACAGTCGAGATTCAAGAAGGTCGTCCAATCTCTAAAACTAAAGCCTGGACATTGACTCGCGTTGTACAAGTTGCGCCAGTTTTATAATAGTTGTTGCAGTAATCGTTTTTTGATGTAATAATGATGGGCTGTCATTTGCAAAGCTTGCAAATGACAGCTTAAATGTCTCTCAGGCTAGTAATTTGAGAGTGGTTAAAAAATCGTCCACCTAATCGGTTGACTCGTGCATTGTTATTTGTGCTTCTAAGGCGTCTGACAATAAAAGAGTTGGCTGGCGGGACCAAGACTGACTACAGATTTGCAATGTGCGGATTGTGTGGATTAAGTTGGGAAAGAGAACAATATGATTCAAACAGAAAGCCGGCTAGAAGTGGCTGACAATACTGGTGCGCGTGAAGTTTTGTGCATTAAGGTATTGGGTGGCTCTAAGCGTCGTTATGCAGGGATCGGTGATGTTATCAAGGTAACAGTCAAGTCTGCTGCTCCACGCGGTCGCGTAAAAAAAGGTGAAATTTACAATGCAGTTGTGGTTCGCACTGCTAAAGGCGTTCGTCGTCAAGACGGCTCTTTGGTTAAGTTCGACGGCAATGCTGCAGTGTTGTTAAATGCAAAGCTTGAGCCTATCGGAACTCGTATTTTCGGCCCAGTAACGCGCGAATTGCGTACTGAGCGTTTCATGAAGATCGTTTCGCTTGCTCCAGAAGTGCTGTAAGGAGTCGTGATGAATAAGATTCGTAAAAACGACGAAGTCATCGTCTTGACGGGTAAAGACAAAGGTAAACGTGGTCAAGTGCAGCAATGCGTTGATGCGAATTACGTTGTTGTTGCAGGTGTTAATGTTGCTAAAAAAGCGACTAAGCCTAACCCAATGACTGGAGCAGTTGGTGGCATCGTTGATAAATTGATGCCGATTCATGTTTCCAATGTTGCGTTATTTAATGCTGCATCTGGTAAAGCAGACCGTGTAGGTTTTAAAGATGTGGATGGCAAAAAAGTCCGCGTTTATAAATCTACTGGCGAAGTTGTGAAGGCATAAAGTCATGGCCCGTCTACAAGCATTATATAAAGATAAAATCGTTGCTGATTTGACTGAGAAATTCTCTTACAAATCACCAATGGAAGTTCCTCGCATCTTGAAGATCACCCTGAATATGGGTTTGTCCGAAGCGATCGCTGATAAGAAAATTATCGAGCACGCAGTCGGCGATTTGACGAAGATTGCAGGTCAAAAACCTGTCGTAACTAAGGCACGTAAAGCGATCGCTGGTTTTAAAATCCGCGAAGGCTATCCAATCGGTTGTATGGTCACCCTGCGTGGTAATCATATGTACGAATTCTTGGATCGTTTCGTGACTGTGGCTTTGCCACGCGTTCGTGACTTCCGTGGCGTATCTGGCCGCGCATTTGACGGTCGTGGTAACTACAATATCGGTGTTAAGGAACAGATCATTTTCCCTGAGATCGAGTACGACAAGATTGACGCGTTGCGTGGTATGAATATCAGTATTACTACGACAGCTAAGACCGACGAAGAAGCAAAAGCGCTTCTCGCCGCATTTAAATTTCCGTTCAGAAACTGAGGTCGCCATGGCAAAATTGGCACTGATTAATCGTGAGCAAAAGCGTGCAGATTTGGTGAAGAAATTCGCTGGCAAACGCGCCGAATTGAAGGCCATCATTGATGACCAATCAAAAACTCCAGAAGAGCAATATTTAGCTCGTTTGAAGTTGCAGGCATTGCCACGTAATTCTAATCCGACTCGTCAGCGCAATCGCTGCGCTTTGACAGGTCGTCCACGTGGCACATTCCGTAAGTTCGGTTTGGGCCGTATTAAAGTCCGTGAATTCGCCATGCGTGGTGAAATCCCGGGTATGACTAAAGCTAGCTGGTAATAGGAGAATAAGCAATGAGTATGAGCGATCCTATCGCCGATATGCTGACCCGCATCCGTAACGCGCAAGTTGTTCAAAAGACTGCCGTCGCGATGCCGTCCTCTAAGGTAAAAGTTGCAATTGCAAACGTACTGAAGGACGAAGGCTACATTGAGGATTTCGCAGTAGTTGACGCTGCTGGTAAATCTGAATTGAAAATCGGTTTGAAATATTATGCAGGACGTCCTGTTATCGAACGCTTGGAACGTGTATCACGTCCAGGTCTCCGTATTTACAAAGGTAAAGACGAGATCCCAAGTGTGATGAACGGTTTGGGCGTGGCCATTGTGTCCACACCTAAGGGCGTTATGACTGACCGCAAAGCGCGCGCAACCGGTGTCGGTGGCGAAGTTATTTGCTACGTCGCCTAAGGAGTGCAAGATGTCTCGAGTAGGTAAAATGCCAATCGCGTTGCCAGCAGGTGCAGAAGTTGCAATCTCAGCAGCGGCGATTACAGTAAAAGGTCCAATGGGCGTATTGACACAAAGTTTAAATGGCTTAGTGACAATCGCGAACGAAAGTGGTGTCCTGAATTTCAAACCGGCAAACGACAGCCGTGAAGCTAATGCTATGACTGGTACTTTACGTGCCTTGGTCAATAACATGGTTAACGGTGTTACTAAAGGTTTTGAGAAGAAGTTGAACCTCGTCGGCGTTGGTTATAAAGCGCAAGCGCAAGGCGACAAGTTGAATCTCTCCTTGGGTTTTTCTCATCCTGTCGTTCATGACATGCCAGCTGGCGTGACATGTGCAACACCAACTCCAACTGAAATTCTCATCAAAGGTGTGAATAAGCAGCAAGTTGGTCAGGTCGCAGCAGAAGTTCGTGCATACCGCAGCCCAGAGCCATATAAAGGCAAGGGTGTCCGCTACGCGGACGAAGTGGTTGTGATTAAAGAAACCAAGAAGAAGTAATAGGGGTTAGACGATGGATAAGAAACAATCACGTCTGCGCCGCGCGACTCAAACCCGTGCCAAGATCGCAGAGCTCAAGGTCACACGTTTATCTGTGCACCGTACGAACCTGCATATCTACGCTAGCATCATTGATGCAGATTCCAAAGTATTGGCATCTGCTTCTACAGTGGAAGCTGAAGTGCGTGCAGAATTGGCAGCGGCATCTAAGCACGGTGGTAATGCTGCGGCAGCCACTTTGATTGGTAAGCGCGTTGCGGAAAAAGCATTGAAAGCAGGAGTTACCGAAGTCGCGTTTGATCGCTCCGGTTTTCGTTACCACGGTCGTGTGAAGGCGTTGGCAGAAGCCGCGCGTGAAGCCGGCTTGAAGTTCTAAGGAATATTGTCATGGCAAAAATGCAAGCAAAAACAGCAGCCGACAAGCCGGATGATGGCATGCGCGAAAAAATGATCGCGATCAACCGTGTAACCAAAGTGGTTAAGGGTGGTCGTATCATGGGTTTCGCAGCACTGACAGTCGTTGGTGATGGTGACGGTCGCATCGGTATGGGTAAAGGAAAATCGAAAGAAGTTCCAGTAGCCGTACAAAAAGCGATGGAAGAAGCCCGCCGCAAAATGATTAAAGTAACTTTGAAAAACGGTACATTGCAACATGCAGTGACTGGTAAGCACGGCGCCTCATCAGTAATGATGATGCCTGCTAAAGAAGGTACTGGCGTTATTGCTGGTGGTCCAATGCGCGCGATTTTCGAAGTGTTGGGCGTGGTGAATGTAGTGGCTAAGTCAAATGGCTCTACTAATCCATACAACATGGTTCGTGCAACTTTGAACGGTTTGTCGAAAATGAGTACGCCTTCCGATATCGCTGCAAAGCGCGGTAAGTCCGTTGAAGAAATTTTGGGCTAAGGTGAGCGAAATGACAACTACAGTTAAAGTACAATTGGTCAAGGGTTTGATCGGTACGCGCGAGTCACATCGTGCTACTGTGCGCGGCTTGGGTCTGCGTCGCGTAAATTCAGTTTCTGAATTGCAAGACACACCAGCAGTGCGCGGTATGATCAATAAAGTCTCGTATCTTGTGAAGGTTGTATCGTAAGCCCTAGGGGTTGCGATCGGAGCAAATTATGGAATTAAATACAATCCAACCAGCTGATGGCGCTAAACACTACAAACGTCGTGTTGGTCGCGGTATCGGTTCTGGTATCGGTAAAACAGCGGGTCGTGGTCATAAAGGTCAAAAATCTCGTACAGGCGGCTTTCATAAAGTCGGTTTTGAAGGCGGTCAAATGCCTTTGCAACGCCGTTTGCCTAAGCGTGGTTTCAAATCTTTGGCGACACCTTACAAAGCAGAAGTTCGTTTGTCTGACCTGGAAAATTTACCAGTCACAGAGATCGATGTTTTGGCATTGAAGCAAGCTGGTGTCGTTTCTGAATTGGCACGTGTTGTTCGCGTGATTTTGTCAGGCGAGATCACTAAAAAAGTAACTTTGAATGGCTTAATCGTCAGCAAAGGTGCTAAAGCTGCAATTGAAGCTGCTGGCGGAACAGTGACTGAATTAGTGATTGCACCAGTGGTTAAGAAATTACCTGCTAAAGCTAAAGCATCTGCTTAATTAAGTCATAACAGGAGCAAACATTGGCAACATCTCCTCAACAAGCTAAAAGTGCTGCCAGTGGTTTTCCTTGGGGAAGACTCTGGTTTTTACTAGCAGCACTGGTTGTATATAGGATAGGCGCACATATACCTGTTCCTGGAATTGATCCAAAGGTATTAGAAGATTTGTTTAAGCAAAACCAAAATGGTATTTTGGGAATGTTTAACATGTTCTCCGGTGGTGCTTTGTCTCGCTTCACAATTTTGGCGCTGGGAATTACGCCTTACATTTCTGCCTCTATTATTATGCAGTTGATGTCTGTCGTGTCCCCGCAACTGGAAGCACTGAAGAAAGAAGGCGAGTCGGGTCGTCGTAAGATTACCCAATACACACGTTACGGTACTTTGGTACTCGGTGTGGTGCAAGCTTTCTTCATTGCTTTTGGTTTGGAAACGCAAGCAGGTTTGGTGTTAGATCCTGGAATGGCGTTTAGATTTACCACTGTCGTTACCTTGGTAACTGGCACGATGTTCCTGATGTGGTTAGGTGAGCAAATCACTGAGCGCGGTTTAGGTAACGGTATTTCTATCATCATCTTTGCAGGTATCGTCGCTGGCTTGCCGGGTGCATTAGCGGGTTTGTTCGAATTAGTTCGTACCGGCTCTATGCAAGCGTTTTCAGCATTGATTATTTGCGTGATGGTTGCTGCAGTGACTTATCTGGTTGTGTTCGTAGAGCGCGGTCAACGTAAGATTCTGGTCAACTATGCGAAGCGTCAGGTAGGCAATAAAGTTTATGGTGGTCAAAGCAGTCATTTACCACTGAAGTTAAATATGGCAGGTGTAATTCCTCCGATTTTCGCGTCTTCTATTATTATGCTGCCTGCCACGATTACTGGCATGTTCGCAAAGGGAGCGCAAGATCAGGATTCTGGCTTTGTTCGGTTCTTGCAAGATTTAGCAAGTTCTCTGACTACCGGTGAACCTGTCCATGCATTGTTGTACGCTGTAACGATTATCTTCTTCTGCTTCTTCTACACTGCGTTGGTATTTAACAGCAAAGAGACAGCGGATAATTTGAAGAAGAGTGGTGCTTTTGTCCCAGGGATTCGTCCAGGTGATCAAACATCGCGTTATATCGACAAGATTTTGATGCGTTTGACTTTGATTGGGGCGGTCTACATTGCATTAGTTTGCTTGTTACCGGAATTGCTGATCGCTCATTGGAAAGTACCATTCTATTTCGGCGGCACATCGCTGTTGATTATTGTGGTAGTGACCATGGACTTTATGGCTCAAGTGCAGAATTACGTAATGTCACAGCAATACGAATCGCTTCTTCGTAAAGCAAATTTCAAGGGCGGCATACCTTCACGGTAAGCACACCAAAGGAACAGCAGATCGAATGGCAAAAGACGACGTTATACAGATGCAGGGAGAGATTCTAGAGAATCTTCCGAATGCAACATTTCGAGTTAAGTTGGAAAATGGGCATGTTGTGCTTGGCCATATTTCAGGAAAAATGCGTATGAACTATATCCGCATTCTTCCTGGTGATAAGGTGACAGTAGAATTGACGCCTTATGATTTGAGCCGAGCACGCATTGTGTTCCGGACCAAGTAAATTAAATTGAACTAGAAGGGAAGAGGGCAAAAATGAAAGTTCTCGCATCAGTTAAGCGGATTTGCCGCAACTGCAAGATCATCAAGCGCAAAGGTGTTGTTCGTGTAATTTGCACAGAACCACGCCATAAACAGCGCCAAGGTTAATTAACGTTATTGAACGAGGAATAACGAATGGCACGTATAGCAGGGGTTAATATCCCAAATCATCAGCATACCGTAATTGGCTTACAAGCAATCTATGGTATTGGCGGCCCACGCGCAGCAGATATCTGTGCAGCAACGGGTGTATTGACAACTAAAAAGGTCAAAGATCTGGACGACAACGAGTTAGAAAAGCTTCGCGACAGTATTGCAAAATACGTTGTTGAAGGTGATCTTCGTCGTGAAATCTCGATGAACATCAAGCGTTTGATGGACTTAGGCTGCTACCGCGGTCTGCGTCATCGCAAAGGTTTGCCTGTTCGTGGTCAACGTACACGTACGAATGCACGTACACGTAAGGGCCCACGTAAAGCAGCGCAATCATTGAAAAAATAATCCAGCGTAGTTGATCAACTGGATTCAAGGAACCAATTATGGCAAAAGCACAAAATAACGCAGCGGCAGCACGCGCTCGTAAAAAAGTTAAGAAAAATGTTGCTGAAGGTATCGCACACGTTCACGCATCTTTCAACAACACCATCATCACGATCACTGATCGTCAAGGCAATGCATTGTCTTGGGCAACAGCTGGTGGTCAAGGTTTTAAAGGCTCACGTAAATCTACTCCTTTCGCAGCTCAGGTTGCAGCGGAAGCAGCAGGTAAAGTTGCGGTTGAGTGCGGTATCAAAAACCTCGAAGTTCGCATCAAAGGTCCAGGTCCAGGCCGTGAATCTTCTGTGCGTGCTTTGAATAATTTGGGTATCAAGATCTCCTTGATCCAAGACGTTACGCCAGTACCACATAACGGCTGCCGCCCTCCAAAGCGTCGTCGTATCTAATTCATTGCTTAGCTTAGGCTAAGCTTTGGATAATTCTAGCAATCATGTTAGAATGCAGCCCGCCAATTCATTTGGTGGGTTTTGTCTTTCGTATTTTTGATACGATTTTATTTTTTCTTATTCGATTTTTATTTAATAAGACCACTGTCTGATTGCAGGTAGATCAGACTAGCGTAGGTTGTCAAACGGCACTTACGTCATTTTTAAAGGAAATTATTGTGGCACGTTATATCGGACCTAAAGCAAAATTATCCCGCCGCGAAGGCACGGATCTGTTCCTGAAAAGCGCACGTCGCTCTTTGGATTCCAAATGCAAATTAGATGTAAAACCAGGTCAACACGGCGCGAAGTCTGGCGCACGTACATCTGACTTCGGTAATCAATTGCGTGAAAAACAAAAAGTTAAGCGTATGTACGGCGTGTTAGAGCGTCAATTCCGTCGCTATTTCGCAGAAGCTGATCGTCAAAAAGGCAACACAGGCGAAACTCTGTTGAAATTGTTGGAATCTCGTTTGGACAACGTTGCATACCGTATGGGTTTCGGCTCCACACGTGCAGAAGCACGTCAGTTGGTCAGCCACAAAGCATTCACAGTCAACGGCGGTGTGGTTAATATCGCTTCTTACCAAGTTAAAGCTGGTGACGTTGTTGCTGTTCGTGAAAAATCCAAAAAACAAGTTCGTATCGTTGAAGCTTTGGCCTTGGCTGAACAAATCGGTATGCCATCTTGGGTGTCTGTAGACTCCAAGAAAATGGAAGGTACTTTCAAGTCTATGCCTGATCGTAGCGATATCGCTCACGATGTCAACGAATCTTTGATCGTTGAATTGTACTCACGTTAATATTAAGTTTCACCGCCTGCCCATTTTCTTATGGGCAGGCTTTTTTCTTTTTGCCATCAGCCTTATCGGTGTAACGAGCCGAGGGTATTGAAAAGGACAAATAATGCAAAACAATCTGTTTAAGCCTCGTATTATCGATGTTGAAATGTTGGGCCCTGGCTCAGCAAAAGTAGTGATGGAGCCATTTGAACGTGGTTTCGGTCATACACTCGGTAACTCATTACGCCGCGTCTTGTTGTCTTCTATGGTTGGTTATGCGCCGACAGAAGTGACTATCGCTGGTGTTGTTCATGAATACTCAACTCTCGATGGCGTGCAAGAAGACGTCGTTGATATTTTGTTGAACTTGAAAGGCGTTGTCTTCAAGTTGCATGAACGTGATGAAGTGACTTTGACTTTGAAAAAAGAAGGCGAAGGCGCAGTATTGGCTTCTGACATCGATTTGCCACATAACGTAGAACTGATTAATCCAGATCACGTGATTGCTAATTTGACCGCGGGCGGCAAATTGGATATGCAAATCAAGGTTGAAAAAGGTCGTGGCTACGTTCCCGGTAACGTACGTCGTTTGTCTGAAGATGCGAACAAAACTATCGGTCGTATCATTTTGGATGCATCTTTCTCTCCAGTACGTCGTGTTTCTTACTCTGTTGAATCTGCTCGCGTTGAACAACGTACAGATTTGGACAAGTTGATCATCAACATCGAAACAAACGGTGTGATCACCCCAGAAGAAGCGATTCGTCAATCTGCTCGCGTTTTGGTTGATCAGTTGCATGTATTCGCTGCATTGGAAGGCACAGAAGCAGCTGCAGAAGCGCCATCACGTGCACCTGCGGTTGATCCAGTCTTGTTGCGTCCAGTCGATGACTTGGAATTGACAGTACGTTCAGCAAATTGCCTGAAAGCAGAAAATATTTACTATATTGGTGATTTGATCCAACGTAGCGAAAACGAATTGTTGAAGACACCAAACTTGGGTCGCAAATCTTTGAACGAAATCAAAGAAGTATTGGCTTCCCGTGGTTTGTCTTTGGGCATGAAGTTAGAAAACTGGCCACCAGCTGGTTTAGAGAAGTAATTTTTGATGTCGGGTCGACTAGTTTGACCCGACGTTTTATTTGTAGTGCGTAGTAAGAACATTACCGGTCCGCGTCAAATGGTTTGACGATAGAAGAACTGGAATTTTTAAACAATCGAAAGGAAGTACCATGCGTCATCGTCACGGCTTACGTAAGCTGAATCGTACATCATCACACCGTTTAGCAATGTTGCGCAATATGACAGTTTCCCTGTTGCGCCACGAAGCAATCAAAACAACTTTGCCAAAAGCAAAAGAATTGCGCCGCGTTGTAGAGCCAATCTTAACTTTGGGTAAAACAGACACATTGGCAAACAAACGTTTGGCATTCAATCGTTTGCGCGATCGTGAAATCGTTCAAAAATTGTTCGCTGAATTGGGTCCACGTTTTGCAAATCGCAACGGTGGTTACCTGCGTATTTTGAAAATGGGTTTCCGCGTTGGCGACAATGCACCTATGGCCTATGTAGAATTGTTGGATCGTCCAGAAGTCTCTGATGCTGCAGATGCACCAACAGTTGACGAATAAGCTAAGTTGTCATTAGCAGTTCTGGAATAAGAAGCCGTTCAGTAAAATGAACGGCTTTTTTTATTTCTATCGGACTACGTAGCGGGTCTAAATTCACTTCGCTGACGTCGACTTCAGTATTCCGTTAAGATAGCGAATCGCGCCGTCGGTCTGTTTGTTTTCGGTAAAATGAACCATATCTAATTCGCTGAATCTGAAGGCAAATGTTTAGAATTCCAATGAAAATTATGAACTCTTTCCCCGGTTGGCAATTGATGCGTGATAATTTGCTTGCATTCTTCCCTGTTAATTCCATTATGAGGCTGCTGGCAGGGTTTTTGAGTATTCTGCTGCTATGCACATCAATAGCCAAGGCGGAAGACTTCCTTGAGCCGGAAAAGGCGTTTCAGGTCAAGGCACAGATGACAAGTGCCGATCAGGTGCGCATTACTTACACCATCGCGGATGGCTACTATCTCTATCGTGAACGTTTAAAGTTTGCGGCGCAAGTTGCGGAGTTGGGTACGTTTCAACTCCCCGCCGGCAAAATCAAATTCGATGAAACTTTTCAGAAGGACGTGGAAACTTACCATCACGAACTAGTGGTGCTGATTCCTGTAAAGGCTGCGGCTGATTTTCAACTGAAATTGGAGTTGCAAGGCTGTGCAGAAGCGGGTCTATGTTATCCGCCTATGGAACTGACTTTACCCGTGACATTGGCTGACGTGGCGAGTAATGTAGGTGCGACATCCGTTGCAACACCACAGACTACACAAGATAGCGGCGAGCAATCGAGTATCGCTGACGCTTTGAAAAGTGGGCGTTTGAGTTTGATCATTCCTTTATTTTTAGTGCTAGGTCTGGGTTTATCTCTAACGCCTTGCGTGTTGCCTATGGTACCTATCCTCTCATTTATTATTGTTGGTGAAGGTGCTGCAGTAAAGCGTAGTCGCGGCTTCTTTCTGTCTTTGAGTTATGTGCTAGGAATGGCATTGGTGTACACCAGTTTGGGAGTCGCTGCCGGCCTATTGGGCGAAGGCTTATCGGCGGCTTTGCAAAACCCTTGGGTGTTGTCGGCGTTTGCGCTTTTGATGATCGCTTTGTCACTTTCAATGTTCGGTGTCTATCAATTGCAAATGCCAGCAGCGATACAAACGCGTCTGACCTATTTTTCTGAAGGTCAGCGTAATGGAAAAATGGCAGGTGTGTTTTTGATGGGAGCGATCTCTGCATTGATCGTGGGTCCTTGTGTTGCCGCGCCTTTGGCTGGTGCTTTGGTCTACATCAGTCAAACCAAGAATGTGGTGGTAGGTGGAACCGCTTTATTTTCTCTGGCGATAGGTATGGGTGTTCCTTTACTGCTGGTTGGCATATCTGCAGGTAGTTTATTGCCACGTGCCGGAGTTTGGATGGAGCAGATCAAGCGCTTCTTCGGTGTATTGATGTTGGCGATGGCGATCTGGATGGTGTCACCTGTTTTTCCACCTGTGGTGCAGATGAGTGCATGGGCAATTTTGCTGTTGGGATACGGGATTTATCAGTTGGCATTCTATCAAGGCAAACTGTTTTCCAAATTGGTTGCCATCCTTTGTGTCTTGGCGGGCGGCACACAATTGCTTGGTGTTGTGACAGGTGGTCGTGATGCATTAGCGCCGATCGCGCACCTTATTGGTAAGGTGCAGCATGTGCAGTTTCAACGTATCAAATCGTCTGCGGAATTGGATGCCGTATTGGCGCAGTCCAAAGATAAGATTGCGATGTTAGATTTTTATGCAGACTGGTGCGTATCGTGTAAGGAAATGGAGAAACTGACCTTCGTCGAACCCAAAGTGAAAGCGCAATTGGACCAGATTTTGTTGTTGCAAGTAGATGTCACTGCAAATAATGCGGACGATAAAGCGCTATTGAAACGCTTCGGCTTATTCGGCCCGCCAGGAATAATTTTCTTTGGATCTGATGGAAAAGAAATTTCAGATACGCGCGTGATTGGTTACCAAAACGCAGACAAATTTTTGAGCTCGTTGCAGAAATTAAAATGATGCGATAATCGTTTGAGATTGATCGACGCTAAAAAAAGCTGGCGTGGTTTCGGACCTTGCCAGTTTTTTTATAGACTTTACCGAACCGGCACAACCAACTCGGCATAATCATAAAGTGCACCAAGAATTTCTTCGGCACCTTCATCAGCAGATTCAGATAATTGATCAATCTCATTGAAATACATATCGACAGTGCGCGCATTCGCTTGGCCATCTAATAGTCGTGCTACGCGATGTTCTTCCCAATTTGCCAGCTCGTCAGCGTTGAGTGATTCAGGGAAGTTGCGCGCGCGGTAACGGAACAATAATTCGCTTAAGCGTTGATCGTTAAAATGCGGATGCGCGTTTGCCAATTGCTGTGGATTCATCTGGCGCAAATCATTCAATACTTTTCTATCTGCACCGCTGATGAAGCCGCCATATAAATCTTCATCGACATCGACTGCTTCAAAACCAGGGCGCGCATAGACTTGCTCCCATAATTTCGAGTTGAGACTCGTCTGCATGTTTTGTGCAGTCTCAGCATGTGCCATCACTTGCTGCATATCGATGTTCCAGCGCATCGCCATTTCACTGCTTAGCGTTTTTAGATTGCCAATCACGATAGGCGATTTGTTCAGATGTATGCTCTTCACCGGCAAACGTGATACGCCCTCCGGTAAATCCGCCGTTTTACTGAACATGCGTTGCTGTATCGTGGCGATATCCAAATGCTGTAATTCGCTAGGATCAAATTGCAAGTCCCAAGCGATCACTTCATTTTTATTCGTCGGGTGTATCGCTAAAGGCCACATCACTGCAAGGCAACCTCGCTCTGTGCTGAACATACCGGAGACGTGTAGAAACGGTTTTCCGAGCAAGGGCAATCCGATCTCAGTCGCAACCCTATCTTTCTTATGTAGGGCAAAACAAAACTCAAAGAGTTTAGGTTGCTTGTCTTTGATCAGTTTTGCTAAGGCTACCGTGGCGCGTACGTCGGATAATGCATCATGCGCCGCGGTATGCGAAATGCCATTTGCTGCCGTCAAATGCTCTAGACGAAAGCTGGGTTTTCCCTCATCATTTAAAGGCCAGCAAATACCTTCAGGACGCAGCGCATACGTGGTGCGCACCATGTCCATAATATCCCAACGTCCGCATTGATTTTGCCACTCACGCGCATAGGGATCAATCAGATTGCGCCAGAACATAAAGCGCGTAATTTCATCATCAAAACGGATGGTGTTATAGCCCACGCCTATGGTGCCCGTGGTCGCCAATGCGCGTTCAACTTGTGCTGCAAATTCATGTTCAGGGATGCCCTGTTCCAGACATTGCTGCGGTGTGATGTGCGTGATCAGGCAAGATTGCGGATCGGGTAAAAAATCATTTGCAGGTTTGCAAAAAATATTAATAGGCTCGCCGATTTCATTCAAGTCTGCATCAGTACGAATGGCTGCAAATTGGGCTGGTCTATCGCGTCTGGCTTGTGCGCCAAAGGTTTCGTAATCGTGCCAGAGAAAACTATGTGTATGCATGCCAGTAGATTTAGGTGAGATTGAATAAAGCTTGAACTTGAAAAAATCAGCGATCCGCGCGTTGACTGCGATTGCCGATGTAGCTTTGCACCCCTAAGACAATCAGGAACAATAAGACTGATAGTCCCATCAAGCCTATGGTCCACTTAAATCCGGTGTCGTTATTAATCCATGGCATTTTCGCGAAGTTCATTCCGAAGATGCCGGTGATCAAGGTTAGGGGCATGAATAGTGCAGTAATAACGGTCAAGAGTCGCATGGTTTCACTGGTTTTGTGGGCGACCGCGGCGAAATGAATTTGCACCGAAGATTCTAAAGACGCTTCTAATCTGCGCGTGTGATTTAAGACGCGATTGATATGTTCCATTACATCATTGGTGCGGACAAGTAGCAAATCTTTCGCGCGACTTAGCTCGCCACCTTTGGCATCATAGGTATCTACAAAATGATCGCGCAATTCTTGTATGGCGTCGTACTGCTCTTCGCAAAGATGTTCGAGCTTGCGTAATTCAACGCGTGAATCGAGCAGGGCAACCCAGTTATTAAAGGGCTTGCGAGGGTCTAATAAAGCGTGCTGCCAGCGATCTAATTGATTGGTCAAGGGTTGGCGCAAATCGAGGTACTGATCGACCATCAGATTGAGTAAGCGCAGCATTAAATCTTCGGGCGATGATGGCAAGCGACTGCTAAGATTATTGCTGTCTTTTGGTTTGTAGCTGAGCAGGCGTGCGCGCATTCCTTCTATGGTGCGGCTTTGTGCAGCACGGATCGTGATTAAAGTATTACCGACTAAAAGAAAAGAGACCGGTTGCGTTTGCAGTCGATGCAAAGCAGCCGGGATTTTCTTTTTGTTTATGTCGACGGTGGGATTCGTCTCGCCATTTTCACCATTTAAGGCCAATTTTTGAAAGACGACTAATTCGTAATCTTGCGTGGCATCAAAGTAGGATGGATGGCTTAGATTGCAGATATCTTTTAGATGTAAATCATAGACACGTATGTTGGTTAATCTTTCAATCTGATCGCGCCAAGCATCGGTTTCACAAGCAACTTCCTCGTGCGTGCAATCGATCCATAGGAAACCTGATGCTTCATCAACTTGATCGTTTTCACCATCGCCAATCAGACCGTGGTCATGGGCGTCAGCTTGTGCATTGAGTGTGACCTGGGTTTCGCTGATGAAAAAAATATCCATGTTTTACAAACTAAGCCATTCAATTGTACGCTGATTTATTTTAACAAACGCGCAATGTCGCGCGCGAAGTAAGTCAATATGCCATCCGCGCCGGCACGTTTGAATGCAAGTATCGCTTCCATCATCGTCTTGTCATGATCGAGCCAGCCATTTTGCGCGGCTGCTTTGATCATCGCATATTCACCACTGACTTGATAAGCGAAGGTGGGCACTTTGAATTCATCTTTGACGCGGCGCACGATGTCGAGGTAGGGCATACCAGGTTTGACCATCACCATGTCTGCGCCTTCAGCCAAATCTAAAGCAACTTCGCGCAAGGCTTCATTGCTGTTAGCTGGATCCATTTGGTAATTCGCTTTATTACTCTTGCCCAAATTGCCCGCTGAGCCAACAGCATCACGGAAAGGGCCATAAAAAGCCGACGCGTATTTAGCTGAATAGGCCATGATGCGCGTGTGAATAAATCCATTACTTTCCAATGCCGCGCGAATCGCACCGATGCGTCCGTCCATCATGTCGCTAGGCGCTACCACGTCAGCACCGGCCTCTGCATGCGTCAAGGCTTGTCTTACCAACATTGCGGTCGTCTCATCATTGAGCACGTAGCCGTCTTCATTGATCAAGCCATCTTGACCGTGACTAGTGTAAGGATCTAACGCGATATCGGTCAAAATGCCTAGCTCTGGACAACGCGCTTTCAAAGCGCGAATGGCACGTGGAATTAAGCCTTCAGGATTGGTTGCCTCAACGCCGTCTTCTGTCTTTAACGCATTATCGATAGAAGGGAAAAGTGCCAACACCGGAATTCCTAGCTGCACGCAATCATCAGCGACGTCTAGTAATTTATCCAAAGACAAGCGTGCCACACCCGGCATGGAAGCGACCACTTCGACTTTGTTTTCTCCCTCAATCAGAAATACCGGATAAATTAAGTCGGACGCAGTGACATGATTTTCGCGCATGAGATTGCGAGAGAAAGCATCGCGGCGCATGCGGCGCATGCGGATGTGAGGAAATTGTGCGGTGAGTGTATTGGACATGGCAATAAAAAAATTATCGAGGTTGATGAAACTTTTCTTACGAATTTAACTCTTAGTAGCAGGCATTACGCTTACCGCTGGTCCTCCCTAAGCGGGGCGCCATTTGTTCCCATTCGATTGGCGTTTTTTTTGCCCCGATACCACAAAGTGTCGGGGTCTTTTTTTTATTCGAAATCAGATGTGGCGTCGGTGAGTTCTGGCGCTTGATCTAGCCCGGTCAATTCACGAATTTTTGCATCGGCTTCTTCTATCCCTGTGCGGTTTAATGCTGAAAATAATTGTGCAGTGTAGGGATACGGGACCCCATCTTTATCGGTGTAGCTAGCAAGAATATTTTGCGCCAAACGTAAAGCATTGGTGGCGTCATTGCGATTCAATTTATCTGCTTTAGTGAGTAAGCAGTGAACCGGGCGACCAGTAGGTGCGAACCACTCTAACATTTGTTTATCTAGATCAGTAAACGGACGACGCGAATCCATAATTAGAATCAAGGCTGACAATTGGTCGCGTGTCTGCACATAGTTGCCGAGCAAAATATTCCAATGATTTTTTGCTGCACCGGGAACTTCAGCATAACCATAGCCAGGTAAGTCAACCAACAAGGCACGGATTTCATCTTGGCGTGTTTCATCTTTACGATGTTGTCCTACATGAGCTCCGCCGATAGAGAAAAAATTAATGTGCTGAGTTCGACCTGGTGTTTTGGAGGCGAAACAGAGTTTCTTCTGGTTGCACAAAATATTGATGGCGGTGGACTTACCTGCATTTGAGCGGCCGGCAAATGCCACTTCCGGCACCTGTAAAGTCGGCAAATTGCGTAAATGGTTGACGGTAGTAAAGAACCGAGCTTGCCATAGGATAGACATAGATGGGGGCCAATCAAAAGGAATAGGGCATAAAAAGTATGCAAAAAATGCGAAAATCGGGGCAAAACGGCTATGTTTCCCCCTGAAAAGTGAGGTTTCCTAGCGTCAATTGACTTGGAATAGCTCAACATTTCCACTAAAGCTATTGTACAATAAGGGGTTAGCTACGTGGGCTTCATGACACATTGTAGGTTCCGTATGCTTTTGGCTTCCCCTAGCGCTTCCAAAGAACCGATTTCCAATTTTTAGTCTCAAGGTGTTTGAATGAATCGTGCATTTTTATCATTTTCTAAGTCCCTCAGCATTCTTGCTTTAGCGGCATCTTCTCTTGTTTCTGTTGCCTCCGCGAATGAAACTGCACACGCAGCTAAGCCAGCAAAAGCAGATCCTGCTAAAGGCGATGCACTTTACACCAATGGCGACGCCGCACGCGGAATCGTTGCTTGCGTTTCTTGTCATGGTGCAGCAGGTAATTCAACGATCAGTGTGAATCCAAAGTTATCCGGTCAGCACGAAGCTTATCTGGTAAAGCAATTAACCGATTTCACGACGCCAGCACGTAATAATGCCGTCATGACAACGTTTGCTAAATTGATGACTGCGGAAGATATGAAAAATGTTGCAGCTTTCTTGGCAACACAAAAACCAAAAGCGGGTGCAGCAAAAAATAAGGACATTGTGAATTTGGGTCAGACAATCTATCGCGCTGGTATCGCCGAGAAAAATGTGGCAGCTTGTGCTGGCTGTCATAGCCCGAACGGCGCTGGCATCCCTGCACAATTCCCACGCATTGCAGGTCAACATCAGGATTACACGATTGCGCAGTTAACGGCATTCCGCACGGGTGTGCGTAAAAACAGTCCACAAATGGTGACATTGGCAAAACGTATGTCGGATGATGAGATTAAAGCGGTGTCTGATTACATTGCTGGCTTGAAATAATTTCTGCCTTTTTCAGTTAAGAATTCGCAGTCGATAATTCATAGTCAATAAGAAGATTAACGGAGGGGGTGGCGCAGGCCATCCCCTTTTTGCTTTTGGAATTGTATGGAAATTGAATCAAATACATCTGGAATAGAAATCAAGACACAGCGCGTCTGGTTGGCTAATACGGTAGAGCTGTTGTCGTCTATGCGTTTTGCAATTAGTTTGCTGACGATTATTGCGATTTCTTCCATTATTGGTACCGTGCTTAAACAGAATGAGCCTTTACCCAATTATGTGAATCAATTTGGTCCGTTCTGGTTTGAAGTATTTCAGCATTTGAGTTTGTATTCTTTATATTCGGCATGGTGGTTTCTCACCATTATGGGTTTCTTGGTCCTTTCGACCAGTTTGTGTTTGATCCGCAACGCGCCAAAAATGCTAAAGGATATGCGCAGTTGGCGTGAAAATGTCCGTGAACAATCCTTACGCAATTTTCATCACAAAGCGGAATGGCATAGTACTTATTCAACTGATGAAGTGGTCAGGCAACTTTCTGGGCAGATTAAACGACTCGGATATCAAGCCAAAGTAGTACAAAAAGATCAGGCCACATTGATCGCTGCAAAGCAAGGTGCGGGCAACAAATGGGGCTATATTTTCGCTCACGCTGCCATCGTGGTGATTTGCATCGGCGGGCTGTTAGATTCAGATTTAGCAATTCGTTTTCAAACTTGGTTTGGTGGCAAAGTGCCTTTTGAGGGCAGTGGCGTACTCATCTCGCAGATCCCAGAACAGCACAAACTCTCGTTGTCGAATCCAACTTTCCGAGGCAATATCGCAATTCCAGAAGGTATGAGCGGTAATACGGCGGTGATCCCACGCTCCAAAGGCGTACTTCTACAAGACCTGCCATTCACGATTGAATTGAAAAAATTTAATATCGATTTCTACTCCACAGGTATGCCGAAATTATTCGCCAGCGAGGTAGTGATTAAGGATCATGAAACGGGCAAAAGTTTCCCAGCGACGATCAAAGTGAATCACCCTTTGGTCTATAAAGGCATCGCGGTATTTCAATCTAGTTTCGATGATGGTGGTAGCCGTTTGAAGATCAAAGCACATCCTATGCAGGGCAGTGTTAATACTACATTTGATTTGGATGCGACCATAGGCGGTGCAACTTTATTGACGGCACAACAGACGGCTGACCGTGGTGAATTTACGATAGAGTGGACCGGTTTCCGTCCATTCAATGTTGAGAACATGGTACGTGATGGGCAGGATTTACGAGCGGTCAATCCTAACGAAAATTTCGCCCAAAAACTGCGTTCTGATCTCGATAAACATTCTGGATCCGCTGGCAAAAATGCGAATAATAAGGATCTTAAAAATGTCGGCCCTAGTATGCAATACAAATTGCGTGACAAGAATGGTCAGGCGCGGGAATTCCATAACTATATGGTGCCTGTGCAATTGGAAGGACGTTGGGTATTTTTAGCGGGCACCCGTGATTCTCCGAATGAGGCTTTCCGTTATTTGAGAATCCCGGCAGATGACAATGACAGTATGGAAGAATGGATGCGATTGCGAGCGGCGTTGGCCGATCCTGACTTGCGTGCCCGAGCCGCAGAGGTGTATGCCAAACGTGCTTTGCCTGCAAGCAGTGGACAAAATATGCAAGTGCAACTGGCAGCATCTGCTAAAAAAGGTTTGAGTATTTTTGCCGGGGAGGGTGTCGCGCCTAAGTTGGCCGGATACACCGCGATTGCCGGATTCTTAGAAAACATCCCAAGTGCAGAGCAAGGCAAAGCCGCCGATGTATTTATGAAAATCTTGAACGGCAGTATGTGGGATTTGTGGCAATTGGCTCGCCAAAAAGATGGTTTGCCGACCTTGGAATTGGATGAAAAAAGAGCCGTATTTTTGCAGTTGGCGACCTCGGCCATGTCCGACGCTTTCTTCTATGGCGCGCCAGTTTATTTAGAAATGACTGGCTTCGAAGAGATTAAGGCATCGGTGTTTCAAGTGACGCGGGCACCAGGGCAAAATGTCGTGTATCTTGGATGCTTATTTTTAGTCATAGGCGTGTTTTCGATGTTCTATATCCGCGAGCGACGTTTGTGGTTATGGATTAAACATGATGGTCAGCAAGCTACCGTGTTGATGGCATTGAGCTCCCAACGTAAAACATTGGATTTTGAAAAAGAATTTGAACAGTTAAAGGTGCAATTGGGTGTGTCTGCGTTGAAGCCCGATGCCACAGTCAAAACTCAGTTTGAGACCCCAGCTTAAAGTGTGACAGGAATTTATTATTATGGAAACTGCAATGGAAACGAGTCTAACTCACCAAAGTTATTTTAAGCGTCTGTCGATTTTCGACTGGTTATATGCGGTACTGCTTTCTATGGGCTCTATGTATGCGATGAGCCGCTATGGCAGCTACATGGATGGCTACGAAAAAGCGATCTTGCTGTTTAGCGCGCCGACTTTTGCATGGTTGGGCTGGAATTGGAAGCCAATGCGCCTGTTAATGATAGTTCTCGCGCTGTTGTCATTATTTGCTATTTCTCAGTACGGTGGATCTTTGGATGCCGCGAACAAGCGATTCTTTCTAAAGTATTTGTTCTCTAGTCAATCGGCGATTTTGTGGATGAGTACTTTCTTTTTCCTATCGACGCTATTTTACTGGGGGGGCTTAATTGCGCGTTCTGACTTTGGTTCTTCGGTTGGCTCAGCTTTATGTTGGGCAGCTGTAGTGATGGGTTTTACGGGCTTGTTGGTACGGTGGTATGAGTCGTATTTAATTGGTGCAGACGTTGGACATATTCCTGTATCTAATTTGTACGAAGTATTCATTCTGTTTTCCATGATTACCGCTTTATTTTATCTGTACTATGAAGGCAGTTATGGCACCCGACAGTTAGGTGCGTTTGTCATGTTAGTGATCTCCGCCGCAGTTGCTTTCTTATTGTGGTACACGGTCAGTCGTGATGCGGCAGACATTCAACCTCTTGTGCCCGCACTGCAAAGTTGGTGGATGAAGATTCATGTGCCTGCCAACTTCATAGGCTATGGTACTTTTTCCTTAGCAGCAATGGTCGGAATCGCTTATTTGTTCAAAGCAAAAGGCATGTTGAACGACAGGTTACCAAGTTTGGAAGTATTAGATGATGTGATGTACAAAGCGATTGCGGTTGGTTTCGCCTTTTTCACGATTGCGACTATCCTAGGTGCTTTGTGGGCGGCCGAAGCGTGGGGCGGTTATTGGTCATGGGATCCGAAAGAAACCTGGGCACTAATCGTCTGGCTCAATTACGCCGCTTGGTTGCACATGCGTCTGATGAAAGGCTTACGGGGACAAGTCGCCGCCTGGTGGGCTGTGATTGGTTTGCTGGTTACAACGTTTGCTTTCTTAGGTGTGAATATGTTCCTGTCTGGTTTGCATTCTTACGGTGCGCTGTAAAGTAAAACCAAGCTAGTTTTGAATTCTGAAAAAGCGGCATTGATAGCGATTATCAATGCCGCTTTTTTGTCCCGAGAAATTATGAAGCAGCGGAAACTTTTTCTATTTTGTAAGGTTCCAACGCGCAGTCGCGACTTATGACAAACTAGAGCAATTCAGTTCTCGCCAGTTTCACTAACCAGGAGTCAATATGCGCACGCCGTTCCAAGTATTTGGTGATCATCCACCAGCAGCCTCAGAGATTACCCCGCGTGAAATGTTCGATTCGCGTCGTGACTTTATCCGTCAAATAGCCCTTGGTTCGATAGCCAGTGCATCCTTATTGGAAATGGCGCAACGCCAAGCCTTTGCGCAAAGTTCGGGGGCTAAATTGGTGGCAGTAAGCAATCCTGCTTATGTCAGTCTTGATAAGAAAACTGCTTACAAAGACGCGACGACCTATAATAATTTTTATGAATTTGGAACGGATAAGTCGGATCCTGCAGAAACCGCGGGCAGTTTAAAAACACGTCCATGGACCGTGACAATAGAGGGAGAAGTCAAAAAGGCGATTACGTTCGATCTTGATAGTTTGTTGAAGTTGGCACCTCTTGAGGAACGTGTGTATAGGCTGCGATGTGTCGAAGGTTGGTCTATGGTGATACCTTGGATAGGTTATTCCTTATCGAATTTGTTGAAGAAAGTGGAGCCTACCAGTAATGCTCGTTATGTAGAGTTCATTTCGCTTGCTGATAAACGTCAGATGCCTGGCGTGAATCGCCCCGTTTTGCAATGGCCTTATACCGAAGGACTGCGCATGGATGAAGCGATGCATCCGCTGACATTACTCACCTTGGGCATGTACGGCGAAGTTTTGCCAAACCAAAATGGTGCGCCTGTACGTTTGACCGTGCCTTGGAAATATGGGTTTAAGTCGGCAAAATCTATTGTCAAAATTCGCTTAACCAAAGACCAGCCACGTACTTCCTGGAACGTATCTGCCCCCGATGAATATGGCTTTTATTCGAATGTGAATCCTGAAGTCGATCATCCGCGTTGGTCGCAAGGATCTGAGCGTCGTATTGGGGAAGATGGCTTCTTAACGCGTAAGCGCAAGACCTTGATGTTTAATGGCTATAGCGAAGTTGCCAGCTTGTATGCTGGCATGGATTTGAGAAAATTTTATTAAGGTCAGGCATGAAGTCTTTAATTAATCGTCAGTTGCAACTGCTTAAAATTGTCGTCTTTATATTGGCCGGACTACCTTTTTTTCGCCTTGTTTTTGCGGTGTATCGCGAAGATTTGGGCGCTAATCCATTGGAGTTCATTACGCGTAATACGGGTGACTGGACTCTGTATTTTTTGTGTATAACTTTGTCTTTGACGCCATTGCGCAAATTATTGCAATGGCATTGGTTGATACGGCTGCGGCGCATGCTGGGTTTGTTTAGCTTTTTCTATGCGTCCCTACATTTCCTCACCTTCCTGTGGTTTGATCATTTTTTTGATCTTGGTGATATGTGGCGCGACCTCATAAAGCGTCCATTTATTACGGTGGGATTCATAGCTTTTGTGTTACTGCTGCCATTGGCGATCACTAGCAATAACGCCATGATTAGGCGTCTTGGTGGCAAGCAATGGCAATTACTACATAGATTGGTCTATGTGATTGTGCCGCTTGGCGTGCTGCACTATTTTTGGATGAAAGCGGGCAAAAATTTGTTGCTGCAACCTTTGCTCTTTGCGGTTTTGGTAAGCGCCTTACTTGGTATGCGCTTGTATTGGCGTCTTCAACCAGCGCTCAAAAAATAGCGCGATTATTTTTTTGAGCTATCGGCTGTATTCATTGTGTTTGCCGGCGTAGCGACGGTGACTGGCGCAGCCGTTTTTTTCTCCGGCATATACAAAGGACCTTTTTGACCGCATGCGCTCAAGAGAAGATTACTAGAAAATATCAGTCCTGACAGTAACAGGACTTTTATGTTTGTATGAGTGCGTTTATTCAAAATTGAAGAACCCGTATAGAATGCTGCTTGAAGAAATGGCAGAAGTAGAATATCAATGAAAGCAGGAGTGTAACATGACGGAATCAGAATTTTTATCACTGGCGGATACTTGTCTGCAACAAGCACAAGACATGTTTGAACAGGCCTTTGAAAGCGATGTTTGGGATGTTGATTGCAAGCGCAGTGGCAATGTATTGGAAATCGAGTTTGTCGAGAATGGTTCTAAAATTATTGTGAATAGTCAGGCGCCTATGCAGGAGATGTGGGTAGCCGCACGTGCCGGTGGTTTTCACTACAAATATGACGGTGTATTTTGGCGCAACACCCGTGATAGTTCTGAACTATTCGCGACTCTACGCAGCAGCGCAGAAGCGCAAAGTAAGTTGTGATTCCAGTTCTCCAGAGTGTCGAGGCTGAACAATAAAAAAGGCGAGAGAATATCTCGCCTTTTTGCTTTCAGTTATCCAGTTCGCTTTAGTTTCTATTCCACGATGACTTCTTCCGAATTCAAATTGCGCAGCGCTGATCCGGGCGGGTTCTCCATATAGAAATAGTCGCCTTCCGCCTGGATAATACCGTTTGGTACAGGGCGCTCCATAATTGGAATATCACGTAGCGCACGTTGCATGTAGCCTATCCATATCGGAAGTGCCAGACCGCCACCGGTTTCCCGGTTGCCTAAATTGCGTGGCTGGTCATAGCCTATCCAGGCAACGCCAACAATCTTAGCCTGATAGCCAGCGAACCAGGCGTCAATCGAATCATTTGTCGTGCCTGTTTTGCCTGCAATGTCTGGCCGTTTTAGTACTAAGGCCTTGGTAGCAGTACCGAAGCGCACCACATCACGCAGCATACTATCCATCAGGAAGGCGTTACGTTCATCAATGACGCGGTTATTTTCGTCTGCCGCCGTATCCGGCTTCGCCTGAGCAAGTACTTTGCCTGTCGTATCGGTAATTTTGCTGATCAGATAAGGATTGATTTTATAGCCACCATTGGCAAAAACCGCATAAGCCCCTGCCATTTGAAGCGGAGTTACTGCGCCGGCGCCCAAGGCCAGGGTCAGGTAAGGTGGGTTTTTTTCTGGCAGAAAGCCAAAACGGCTGGTGTATTCCTGCCCATACTTCGCACCTACTTTTTGTAAAATACGAATAGAAATCATATTTTTTGATTTAGTCAGACCCTTACGCATGGTCATTGGGCCTTCGTATTTGCCATCATAGTTTTTTGGTTCCCATGCCTGTCCACCTGTTTGTCCCGCGTCAAAACTAATCGGGGCATCGTTGATGATGGTCAGTGGCGACAAACCTTTTTCTAAAGAGGATGAGTAGATGAAAGGTTTAAAGCTAGAGCCGGGTTGACGCCAGGCTTGGGTCACATGATTGAATTTGTTTAAGTTGTAGTCAAAGCCGCCCACCAAGGCGCGAATCGCGCCATCATGCGTGTCAGCGGCGACGAAAGCAGACTGGACCTCTGGCATTTGTATGATGGACCAATTTTTCGCATCTAACATGACTCGAATGACGGCACCGCGCTGTATGCGCTTATTAGCGGGCGCGTTGGGTTTCAAGCCGGAAGCCGCGAAACTCAGGCCTGCGCCTGTAATCTGTATTTCCTCACCGTTCGCTAACACGGCACGTACCATGGTCGGGTTTGCATCTAATACCATTGCCGCCAGAATATCATCGCTGTCAGGATGATCTGCCAACTCTTTTTCTATCACTTCATCGGCAGCATCTTTATTTCTTGGAAGTTCGACGATGGCTTCCGGGCCACGATAGCCATGACGGCGTTCGTAATCCATAACGCCTTTGCGCAGGGAAGCGTAAGCGGTTTCTTGTTCTTCTTTAGTAATTGTGGTGTAGACATTCAACCCGCGCGTATAGGTCTCTTCTTTGAATTGCTCGTACACCAACTGTCTCGCCATTTCAGCGATGTATTCAGCATGAATCCCAAACTCGGCGCTATTAGTCTTGATATGCAGTTTTTCTACCTTTGCCGCTTCATACTGCGCTTCGGTGATATAGCCAAGTTGTTTCATTCTTTGCAAAATATATTGCTGACGGACGGTCGCCCGTTTGGGATTGGCAACGGGATTGTAAGCCGATGGCGCTTTCGGCAGTCCAGCCAACATCGCCGCCTCTGCGGCGGTAACGTCCTTCAAACTCTTACCAAAGTAGATTTGAGCCGCAGACGAAAAGCCATAAGCACGTTGCCCCAAATAAATCTGATTCATATAGACTTCAAGGATCTGATTCTTGGTTAGATTTTGTTCTATCTTCCACGCCAGCAAGATTTCATACACTTTGCGTTTAACGGTCTGTTCAGTTGACAGGAAAAAATTGCGCGCTACTTGTTGTGTGATCGTTGATGCACCCTGTTTATTTCCGCTGGTAACATTATTCAGTGCGGCACGGGTGATACCAATATAGTCAACACCACCATGCTCGTAAAAACGATCATCTTCAATCGCCAACACCGCCTTTTTCATTACGTCGGGAATCTCTGCGAAGTGCACGACATTACGGCGTTCTTCTCCAAATTCGGCAATTAACATGTTGTCAGCCGAAAAAACGCGCAGTGGCATTTTAGGGCGGTAGCTGGTGATCGCATCAATTTCAGGCAAATTGGGATAGGCCATGGTCAATGCGAAAACCAGAACGAGTAATCCAGTTAATCCCAGGCCGACAATAATCAGTAAGATTTGCAAAAAGACACGCATTGCCCGGCTTCTTGGTTTCTTCTCTTCGCTTGCTGTAAGGTTTACGGTCTCTGGAGGTGGAGTCGATGACATAGCACTTTTCGATTTGGAATACAGACGCGCATTATAGCGTTGTGCGGCAAACTATAAAAATTGCATTTAGGGCTTTTTCGGGCCCGAGTGGAGAATTGACAACGTAAAACATGCTTTCAATCTTGAAAATGCTTTACATTACACTCCCCTTGTTGCTAGGATTTAACGTAAGCTAGTATGAGTGTCTGCTAAATAGCGGTTTTTAAAAGAAAAAATGAGTTTTGAGATGAATTAAATTGTTTTTTATTTGCAATTTATCTTTGAAATTACTGGTACGATTGTAAATAAAATATTATTTCTTTGAGGGGATATCCTTGACTTTAGATCTCGCATCATTGCTCGGAAAGAAGAATCCGCCCTTGGTGGGTCTGGATATCAGTACGTCTGACATCAAACTGGTCGAGCTCTCCCGTTCCGGCGAGAAGGCTTACAAATTAGAACGTTGCGCAACAGAACCTTTGCCCAAAGGTGCAGTAGTCGATGGAAACATTGAGAATCTTGAGCAAGTATCCGAAGCCATTTTGAAAGTGCTTAAACGCGCTGGGACGAGTACTAAAAATGTTGCATTGGCAATGCCTGCCTCTTCTGTTATTACAAAGAAAATGATGCTTCCTGGTAACATGAATGAGCAGGCTTTAGAGTTGCAGGTTGAATCAGAAGCCAGTCAGTACATTCCTTTCGCCATGGATGAGGTAGCCATCGATTTTTGTGTAATAGGTCCAAGTGCGAACTCAGAAGGTGATGTTGATGTTCTCTTGGCAGCTTCACGCAAAGAAAAAATCGAAGACCGTGTTGCAGCTGCTCAAGCTTCAGGCTTGCAAGCTAAGGTCATGGATATTGAGTCCTACGCAGCGCGTTCTGCAGTGGAGCGATTGATCGAGCAACAAGCGAATGGTGGACAAGATCAAATTTACGCACTCTTTCAAATCGGTTCCAAGGTAACCTACATCTCAATACTTTTAAACGGTGAAGTGGTTTACGAACGTGATCAGCAATTCGGTGGAAACCAGTTGACCCAAGATATCGTCCGAAACTATGGACTTTCTTTCGACGAAGCAGAAGCTAAGAAGCGTCAAGGCGATCTGCCAGATAGTTATGAAATGGAATTGTTGGAGCCTTTCCTGGAAAATGCGGCATTAGAAGTCACCCGCGCGATACAGTTTTTCTTTACTTCCACACCCTACACTCGCATTGATCAAATTTTCCTAGGTGGTGGCTGCTCTATGCTTCCTGGTTTAGTGGATATAGTTGCCGAACGGACCAAATTATCTACCGCTGTAATCAGCCCGTTTAAAGGCATGGACTTAGGATCCAATATCAATGAAAAATCTTTGCGTAACGATGCGCCCTCATATCTGGTCGCATGCGGATTGGCAATGCGGAGGTTTGCTTCATGATTAAAATTAATTTGCTCCCACATCGGGAGGAGAAGCGAAAAGAACTCAAAAATAGATTTTATACATTGATGGCCGTCGCGGCATTGATCGGTGCTGCTGTCCTGATTTTAGGCGGACTCTATTTCCAAGCTCAAGTGTCGGCTCAAAATGAGCGGAATGCTTTCATTACGAAAGAAAATCTTGAGCTCGACGACAAAATTAAAGAAGTTGCAACCTTAAAGCAGGAAATCGATGCACTGAAAGCACGTCAAGAAGCGGTCGAGGATTTGCAAAGCGATAGAAATCAACCGGTTTTCATGATGAATGAGCTGGTCAAACTGTCACCTGAAGGGCTTTATTTAACTTTGATTAAGCAAGATGGTCAGCGTATCTCGATCAAGGGATATGCGCAGTCGCATGCAGTCGTTGGAATTTTTATGAATGAACTGAATGCGTCGCAATGGATGTCGAAACCGGAAATTATTCAAAATAAGGCCACGATTATCGGAAAAGATAGGGATGCCAAGCGCGTTATCGAATTTGATATGAATGTAGGTATTCGTCGCCCACGGGAACTCGAAGCTGCTGCAGCGAGCGGTGCAACATTGCCCAAGCCTAATGGCCAAGCCACTAAGAAACCGTAATTGAGATAAATATGGCAAATTTTAAGGAATCGATAGAGTCAATTGAGGCACAGTTCCGTGATCTCAATGGCTTGCATCCTGGCTTGTGGCCAGTGGTGCCCCGGATGATGGCTGCTGCTGCTTTGTTATTAGTGGTATTGATCGCCGGATGGTACTTCTATTGGGATCCACAAATTGAAGAGATTGATCGTGGTCAGCAAGAAGAGCAAAAATTAAAAGACACCTACAAATCGAAAGTGCAACAGTCTATCAGTTTAGAGGCTTTAAAAGAGCAGAAGAAACTTGTGGATCAGTATGTATTGCGCATGGAGAAGCAGTTACCTAGTAGCGCAGAGATGGGCGCTTTATTGGATGATATTAACTCCGCCGCTAATGGGCGTGGGCTTAGTTTTGATTTGTTTAAGCCAGGTACCGTTGTCGTTAAAGATTACTATGCAGAGTTACCCATTGACATCCAGATGGTATCTAATTACCACGACTTAGGTCAATTTGTTAGTGATATAGCAAAATTGCCGCGAATTATTACTTTAAATAACCTAACTTTTTCTGTCAGCAAGGACGCGAAGAAACCAGGCATAGTCCTAGATGGGATTGCAAAGACTTACCGCTATTTGGATCCAGATGAAGTCGCAAGTCAGCAGGAGATGAAAAAGAAAGAAAAAGAGAAAGGAGCGAAGAAATGAGCTTATTAAAAACGCTATGTTCTCTTGTGATACTAATCTGTCTAAGCGCCTGTGGTGATAATGGCGTAGGCGATCTAAAAGTCTGGATGGATCAGGTCAAAAAAGAAACACAAGTGCGCGTAAAGCCAGTTGCGGAGCCAAAATTATTTGTTCCGGTTTCTTATGCACATGGCAATCTGATCGATCCGTTTGACGCGAGTAAATTGATGGTTGTCTTCGCCCGAATAAAGGCGGCCAATGACAATGGCTTAAAACCAGACTTTGAAAGACCGAAGGAAGCATTGGAGGGTTACCCACTAGAAGCTATGAGAATGGTGGGAACTTTCGATAATCGCAAAGCATTCCAGGCTTTGATACAAGTTGGGAAGGCGGTTTTTCCCGCAGTTTTAGGTGGTTATATCGGACAAAACTTTGGCAAGATAGTGAGCATTACCGACTCGAAAATTGATATTGTTGAGACTGTACAAGATGCGACCGGTGAATGGACTGAACGAAAAGCAAGCTTAGAATTGCAAGAGGCGAAAAAATGATAGCATTAATTAATAAAAGCACAAGGGGCGCCATGCGCATTAAGTTTCTTTTTATGGGTTTGGTTTTGGCTAGCCAATCTGTTTTTGCTCAAAATGACAATTCGATAGATTCCATTACAGCGAATCAGCAAGGTGCTAATGTCATTGTCAAAATTAACTTGAGAAAGCCGATTGAGAAGAATCCGATTGCATTTTCGATCGCAAATCCGGCTCGCATTTCTCTTGACTTCGCTAATACAACTAATGCAACTGGTAAATCGGCTATCGACATAGGTTTGGGTGAGGTACGCAACTTAAATTTAATTGAGGTTCCTGGACGATCAAGGCTGGTATTTAATTTAAACAGGTCATTGAATTATGCGACTTTGGTAGAGGGCAATTCATTGATTGTAACGATAGACGGTTCTGGTGGATTAGCGACACCAGTCAATTCTGTCGGTTTGGCTGTCGTTGATAAGGCAGTGCAAACTAATATTAAGCAAAGTATTCGTGACATCGATTTTCGGCGCGGCGTAGCCGGCGAGGGGCGCGTTATTATTGATTTGCCTAGTAATCAGATTGCTGTCGATCCGAAATTGCAAGGACAGAAGATTGTGGTCGATCTGTTCAATGTAAGTTTGCCAGAAATTTTGAAACGCAATTTGGACGTATCTGACTATGGTTCGCCTATACAAAAAGTAAGCACAGAACGTAAAGGCGAAAATGTGCGAATGACAATCGAACCTAAAGGTTTGTGGGAGCACAGCGTATATCAGAGTGATACACAATTGGTCATCGAAGTTAAACCGATTAAAGAAGACCCGAATAAATTGACCCAAGGAACTCAAGGGTATAAGGGCGAACGATTTGGTATGAATTTCCAAGATGTCGATGTGCGAGCCGCGTTGCAAATTATTGCGGAGCAAGGTGGGGTCAATATCATAGCGACCGACTCTGTAGTTGGTAACCTGACTTTACGCCTAATCGATACGCCGTGGGATCAAGCCTTAGAAATCGTCATGCAGATCAAAGATCTGGATATGCGCAAAAATGGCAATGTAATTTTGATCGGGCCGAAAGAAGAATTGCAGACTAAAGAAAAACTGGAGCTGGAGCGTAAGGCACAAATTGCTGAACTCGAACCATTGAAGACCGAAGCTTTTCAGTTGAAGTATCAAAAAGCAGAGAACCTAGTGAAATTGTTTTTGGGTGAGACTCCAACAAATCGCATGGTATCGAAGCGTGGAAGTGTGTCACCTGAACCAAGAACAAATCAGTTGTTTGTCACCGATGTATCTTCGAAATTAGAAGAAATTCGCAAATTGATACAAAAGATCGATGTCGCAACGAAGCAGGTTGTGATCGAAGCCCGTATCGTCGAAGCAGATAATAAGTTCAGTAAAAATCTCGGGGCAAAATTAGGCTTCGCTGATATGCGAGGCTTAAAAGGTGGCGATGTTGGTTTTCAGATGTCCGGTAATCAAAGAGCCGCAATTACGGGTAATTATTTAGGCGTTGGTGAGCAAACTGGACAAGCAAAAATTACTGAGAAAAGTTTTGTTCCCAATACTCAATTCATCAACCTTCCGGCGGCTGGTATTGGCGGTCTCGATGCGGGTAGTTTTGCGGTTAGTCTGTTTTCTGCCGCTGCGAATCGTTTCCTCAATTTGGAATTGTCTGCCTTGGAAGCCGATGGTGATGGAAAGATCATTTCCAGTCCACGTGTCGTGACTGCAGATCAAACTCCTGCACACATCGAACAGGGTCAAGAAATTCCTTACCAAATTGCCACTTTAAGCGGTGGTACTGCCATTTTCTTTAGAAAAGCAACATTGAGCTTAGACGTGACTCCACAAATTACGCCCGATGGAACAATTATTTTGAGTGTCGATGTGCACAAGGATAGTCGTGGTGAGGAAACACGCGGTGGTCCTGTGATTAATACTAAACAAGTTAAAACGAACGTGCTGGTGGAGAACGGTGGCACCGTAGTCCTTGGCGGTATTTATACTCAAGAGGAGCGCAATGATGTGACCAAAATACCATTTTTAGGTGATATACCTTTGTTTGGTAATTTGTTTAAGTCCAGCGGTAAGACAAATAATAAAACTGAGCTATTGATTTTCATCACACCAAAAGTTCAATTAACCGGTAGTTTTGCAAATCAGTAATCCATAGGGCTATATTTACTTGCTGAATTAGGTAAGAATGTCCCTTGTATCAATTAATATTTAATAGGTGTTCCATGATGAAGTATATTCGCGCAGTTCTTGTACTGACAATTTTAACTATTTTGTCGGCCTGCGGAGGTGGCGGCGGATCGCCCGGCAATACTAGTGGTGCTGTTTTATTTACTACTGCTGCGGAGAAAATCACGATTGCACCAGGGGAAGTACAAACTTACTCTATAGGTGGCGGTATCCCAGCGTATATTGCTACTAGTAGTTCTAGCGCCGCAACTGTTAGCGTGAACGGAAAGATACTGACAATTACTGGCGCAGGAGCAGGCTCGGCAACCGTTACGGTTAATGACGCTGCAGGTGCTAAAGTGATTATTCAAGTGACCTTAGGTACAGGGGTTGATTTTTTTACAAATGCGCCAGAAAAGATTACCGTAGCGGTTGGTTCCAATTCCACTACCTATGCTATGGGGGGCGGTAGTAGAATTTATTCAGTAGTTAGCAGCAATACAGCGGTTGTCACGGTCACGCAAAATGGTTCACAATTCTTCATCACAGGTATCGCGCCAGGGACCGCCACGATATCAATGGCAGATTCGCTTGGTGGATTGAAAAAATCCGAAATTACGGTTGGCTCAGGAATCGAACTGTACACAACAGCGCCGGCTTCAGTAGTGGTGAAAATAGGTGCGAGTTCTGCCGTATATTCAATTGGTGGCGGTAGCCAAGTGTATTCCATTTCAAGTAGTGATCAAAGTGTCGCGACAGTGGGGATTTCAAACAAAAACGAATTCATTATTAGCGGTCGCAGTGGCGGTAAAGCACTTATTACCGTGAAAGATACATTTGGACGAGAAGTTAAAATTGAAGCGGTAGTTGGTAGCAACGATAGATTGTTTTCAACCGCTGCCTCTGACATTAATGTCGCACTGAATGGATCGAGTAGTTATAAAGTTGGCGGCGGCACCACCATATATTCCGCCGCAAGTAGCAACACCTCAGTCGCCTCTGTAATTATGGTCGGTAATGATTTGACAATTACAGGTGTAGGAACCGGCAAAGCACAAGTGGTTGTGACTGACTCTAGTGCTAATAGCCTCACGATTAATGTTACTGTCGGTACTGGTGTGCCAACGGCCTTATTCACAACCGCAGGTGGCGATTTAGTAGTTGCACCCGGCACTGCACCTAATTTTGGCATCGGCGGTGGACGAGCACCTTACTCTGTAAGTAGTTCAAACGCAGCGGTATTGACCGCATCGGTATCTGGTTCGACATTAACCATCAATGGTGTAGCAGTTGGATCCGCAAGGGTAATATTAAGTGATTCGCTGGGCGCCACTGTTACGATTAATGTTAATGTTGGCTCAGGTGTCGTAGTTCCCTTGTTTTCAACTGCGCCATCGGCAGTCACAGTCGCCACTGGCATCACTGCAAACTATACGGTTGGTGGAGGCACAGCTCCCTATACTGTGACTTCGAGTAATGCAGGTGCTGTACAGGTGACGAATAGTGGATCAAATTTTAGTATTAAAGGTATCTCTATTGGCAGTGCATCGGTGGTGGTGCAAGACGCTGTAGGCGTGCAGATTACAGTTAATGTTACCGTCAGTGGCGGTGTCACATCACCTTTATACACAACCGCTCCAGCAAATATCACCATCGGAGTCGGGGCACCTATTCCTTATACATTGGGCGGCGGTACTGCGCCTTATACGGTAACCTCGAGCAACACAGGAGTAGCCAGTGTCACTTTTGGTGCCAATTCGTTCACCGTGACGGGTATGGCGACAGGTTCAGGTGTCCTGGTGATTCGTGATTCTTTAGGTGCAACTTTAAATGTGAATGTTACTGTCGGCACAGGCGCTGGTGTGCCGCTGTTTACAACAGCACCTTCAAGTGTCACAACCACACCGGGTACTGTGACCACATTTACAGCAGGTGGAGGTACCGCCCCGTATACGGTAACGTCAAGTGATAACGCAGTTTTGACAGTAACACCAAATTCAACATTTACCTCTAGCTTTACTATTACTGGTGTAGCAGCTGGATCTGCGACAGTCGCTGTACGTGATTCAGTTGGGGCGCTGGTTAGCCTTAGCGCGACTGTTACTGGGCCTTCAGCGGTTCCATTGTTCACCTCTGCGCCGTCAAGCGTAGCAATCGGAGTTGGTGGTGCGGGAGCAAACTATACCATTGGAGGTGGATCGGCTCCATATACAGTGACATCTAGCAATACAAGTGTAGTGAGTGCAAGTTTGAATGCCTCCGGCTTTAATGCAACAGGTAATGCGGTTGGGGTTGCTACCATATCGGTGCGTGATGCGAAAGGCGCTGTTGTCATTGTGAGTGTCTCAGTCGGAATCGCAACGCCACTTTATACCACTGCACCTTCAAGCCTTACTTTGGGTACTGGGGCTGGGGCTAGTTATGTTGCTGGTGGTGGTACTGGGCCTTACACCGTTACATCGAGTGATACTTCTGTGGTAACTGCAACACCGAGTGGCACTTTCGCTTCGAATTTTAGTATTACGTCGGTTGCTCCTGGTATTGCGACAGTAACGGTTCGTGACTCCTTAGGCGTCAGCGTAGTAGTGAACGTCAACGTGAGTGGTGCGGCAGCAATTCCTTTATACACTACAGCGCCAGCCAATATTTCGATTGGTACTGGCGGTTCTGGGGTGACTTACTCAATTGGTGGTGGAACAGGCCCTTATGTCGTTACTTCAAGCAATGTTTTAGTCGCCTCTATCGTTCCTGGTTTGACGACTTTTACCGTAACAGGTAATTTGGTTGGTACAGCTACTATTTCTATTCGCGATGCGAGAGGTGCGACAGTTTCTATCAACGTGAATGTCGGTACAGCAGTGCCTCTGTTCACTACGGCACCTACAAGTATTACGATAGGAACTGGCGTGACGGCAACTTATGTGGCTGGAGGTGGCAGTGGGCCTTATACGATCACATCGAGCGATACAAAGGTCGCTATCGTCCCTTCGGGAAGTTTTGCTTCTAGTTTTACTATCACCGGTGGAACTACAGGATCTGCGACGGTAGTTGTGCGTGACTCTCTTGGAACACCAGTTTCGATAGCGATTAATGTGTCTCCGACCGCGATAGTTCCGATTGACATACTCCCTGGGGACTCTACTGGTTCAGTTGGAGATGTACTGAGTTACACGATATCTGGAGGAACTGCGCCGTATACTGTAGCGAATAACAACCCAAGTATTGCAACTGTCGGACCGACAACAGTGGCGGCTTCAGGTGGAACATTTACGGCAACTTTGTTAAATGTTGGATCGACCATCGTCTCTATCACTGACGCGCAAGGCCAAGTCAAAAAAGTGACTATCAGTGCGAACGCTGCAAGTTCTTCTTTGCGAATTTCTCCATCGACTTTAGAAATTGGCGAGGATAATTCCGCTGCATTTAGCTTACAAATCAAAGGCGGAACTGGGCCATATAGAGTGTTTACTAGTGACTTGGTGAAATCAGACGTAACTATATCCGGTGCGCTAATTACGGTAAGTGTTGGTTCTCAAGGTAATCGCTGCATTCACCCTGTAGACCTCAGTAGTGTCTATCAGCGCGGATCGACATACACTGTGACGGTGACAGCATTAGATAGTGTGGGATCAAGTGCTACAAGCACAGTGGTGATTCGTGATAACTCAAAAGGTGTTGGCGGAACCGACGGTTGTGGAAATTAATTGAACAGTTATTGCAGGAACTGAATTAGGTATTTAGTGAACTTTAGTGAAAAATAATATTTTTTTAGTAGGTCTGATGGGCTCTGGCAAAACAACAGTTGGCAGAGCCCTAGCAAAAAAACTTAATAAGCGATTTGTGGATTCTGATCATGAGATAGAGGCACGTACTGGTGTCGCTATCTCAGTGATTTTTGAGATTGAAGGCGAGGCTAGTTTTCGTCAGCGTGAAGCTGATGTGATTCGTGACCTGTGCCAACAAGATGGCATCGTGCTGGCCACTGGCGGCGGTGCGATTCTTAATCCACAAAGTCGTGCCATTCTCCATACACGTGGAACGGTGGTTTACTTGAAGGCCGGTATCAGCAGTATTTTGCACAGAACCCGGCACGATAAAAAACGGCCTTTATTGCGTACCGCAGATCCCCGCAAAAAACTGGAAGAGCTTGAGCATCAGCGTGATCCTTTGTATCGTGAGGTGGCTCATATCATCATCGAAACTGGGCAACCCCAATTGCAAACCCTGGTGCAGACGATCATCGAAAAAATGCCTGCCGAGTCAGTCGCATCGGTTACCGCTGATGGCCTAGCGCAACAGGTCGCAAGGCAAATCAATCCTATAGCTAAATCAAAGTCAAATATGGAATTTGAATCAGCGCAAGCACATACCTTGAACGTCGAATTAGGTGAGCGTGCCTATCCAATTACTATTGGTCAAAGCCTCCTAGCGAATGCCAGCTTGTTGCAAGAACGAATCAAAGGACAACGTGTCGTGATTGTGACCAATACCGTGGTCGCACCGCTTTACCTTGAATCTTTGCAAATTCAATTAAACCAGCTCGGCAAACAAGTCGAAGCGATCGTACTTTCGGACGGAGAAGAGCATAAAACCTGGGAAAGTCTGATGTTAGTGTTTGATGCATTGTTGGCGAAAAAGTGTGATCGCAAAACGACTCTATTGGCCTTGGGCGGTGGCGTAATCGGCGATATGACTGGTTTCGCCGCGTCTGCCTATATGCGCGGCATTCCCTTTGTTCAGATCCCGACTACTTTGCTAGCGCAGGTTGATTCTTCGGTTGGTGGCAAGACCGGCATTAATCATCCGCTCGGTAAAAATATGATAGGCGCCTTCTATCAGCCGCAAGCTGTGATTGCAGATATTTCCAGTTTAAATACCTTACCCGATCGCGAATTGTCGGCCGGTTTAGCTGAGGTGATCAAGCATGGTGCGATTATCGATCTCGCATTCTTCGATTGGATAGAAACCAACATTGAAAAATTACGCGCCAAAGATCCGGCAGCATTGGCATATGCGGTATTGCGCTCCTGCGAAATCAAAGCCAATGTTGTGCGCCAGGATGAGAGAGAAGGTGGCTTACGCGCTATCTTGAACTTTGGTCATACTTTCGGACATGCGATTGAGTCTGGCCTTGGTTATGGCAAATGGCTGCACGGTGAGGCAGTCGGATGCGGGATGGTGATGGCGGCCGACTTGTCCTATCGGCTTGGTTATATTGACTATGTGAGCAAAGTACGAATTAGTAAAGTAGTCGAAGCTGCTGGATTACCCACTGTTGCGCCTGATTTGGGCGAGCAGGTCTGGCTAGATCTGATGGAAGTAGATAAGAAAAATGAAGGCGGTCAAATCAAATTCATTCTGCTTAAACCACTGGGTCAGAGTATCATCACCCAAGTCCCACAAGCCACCCTGTTGGCGACACTTAACGCCTGTATTTTGCCCACCTGATGTCTGCATAAAATAACCGAGGACAGTATGTTCACCGATACGCATCTAGCCCCTTACGCTGCACAATCTGCGCAAACTAAGGGACGGCGTTTCGCGGAGCCTAGTCCTGGTTCTCGCTCCGAATTTCAACGCGATAGAGACCGCATTATTCATAGTGCGGCATTTCGTCGTCTAGAATATAAAACCCAGGTTTTCGTCAATCACGAGGGTGATCTGTTTCGTACTCGTCTCACACATAGTATTGAAGTCGCCCAAATCGCACGTTCGATCGCCAGAAATCTACGTTTGAATGAGGATTTGGTGGAAGCGATTTCTTTAGCGCATGATTTAGGCCACACACCCTTTGGTCACGCTGGACAGGATGCTTTGAATGCCTGTATGAAGGATTATGGTGGCTTTGAACATAATCTACAGAGCCTGCGAGTCGTCGATACTTTAGAAGAGCGCTATGCCAGTTTTGAAGGCTTGAATTTAACGTTCGAAGCGCGCGAAGGCATACTGAAGCACTGCTCATTAAATAATGCCAGGGAGTTGGGGGAATTGGGTCTACGCTTCATTCATAAGACGCAACCGAGTCTGGAGGCACAGCTCACGAATCTGGCTGACGAAATTGCCTACAATAATCACGATATTGATGATGGCCTGCGCTCTGGTTTGTTAACTGAAGCACAATTGATGGAAGTCGATTGTTACGCCCGCTTTCGTCGTGAAGTTGATGATACTTATCCCGGCATAGGCGGTCGGCGTGCGATTTCAGAGACGATACGGCGCATGATTAATATGTTAATTAGCGACTTGACTCAGACCGCGCAGCAACGCATTCGCGAAGCGGCACCGAAGTCGATTGATGATGTGCGTGCGCTTCCCGCGATGATGGCGTTTTCAGATGCTATCTACCAAGATGCCAAATCATTGAAACAGTTTTTATACGAGCATCTATATCGGCATTATTTGGTGAATCGTATGAGCCATAAAGCCAAGAATACTGTGCGAGAACTATTTGCAGTGATGATGGCACAGACGAATTTAGTTCCGCCTGACTATCAGGTCCAGTCAGGTAGGCATAGTGAACAGACGAAATTGCTGCAAGCACGGCGCATTGCCGACTATATTGCGGGCATGACAGATCGTTTTGCGATTCGTGAACATAAGCGTTTGTTCTTGATAGAAGAAGTTTAAGGTCTGGCGTCTGCCTAAGTATAGTAAGAAGTTTTTGAGAAAATTCTAAATTGCAAGTTGCTCAATCGTAAGGACACAAAATGAAAACATGGATAAAACATAGTGCCAGTGTGATCGTCGTGGCGTGCGCAGCCTTACACGCACAGGCTGCAGATTTGAGTAAGCTTAGCAACCAAGATGCGAATGCTGGTTTAAAGGCAGCGTTAGAAACAGGTGCCAATGCCGCCTTAAAAAAGCTCGGTGCTGCGGACGGCTTTTTAGGGAACGACAAAGTAAAAATCCCGCTGCCATCGATGCTAGAAAAGGCACGTCCTTTATTGAAATTGAGTGGGCAAAGTAAGCAATTAGATGAGTTAGTCGTCGCCATGAATCGTGCAGCAGAATCAGCAGTGCCTATGGCAAAGCCCTTGCTGATGGATGCCGTGAAAAGTATGTCGGTTACCGATGCGAAAAATATCTTGAGCGGTGGCGACACATCGGTTACGAATTTTTTTCGTGAAAAAACCTCTGCGTCTTTAAACGCCAAATTTCTACCTTTGGTCAAAGGTGTTACCGATAAGGTTGGATTATCGACCAAGTACAATGCTGTTATGGGCAAAGCACAAAAACTGGGTGCTGTGCCAGAGAAAGAAGCGACGGTAGAATCTTATGTCAGTAACCGTGCAGTTGATGCACTCTATACGATGATTGCTGAAGAAGAAAAAGCGATACGCCAAGATCCTTTGGCAGCCGGTAGTAAGATCATAGGTAAAGTATTTGGTTTGCTGAAATAGTCTGTCACGCAATTGAAAAAAGCCGAAAGATGCTCATGCATCTTCGGCTTTTTTTATGCCAAAAATAAGCTTGGTCTTACGGCAAGTGCGCCAAGGGATGGGCATAGCTTGGCCATACTTCTGCAAAGAATTGATCAATCATTTCTTGATTGACTTCAGCAACAGTAGCAGGTAACCATTTCGGCATATTGTCTTTATCGACGACCAAGGCGCGCACACCTTCTAACACCTCGCCATGCTTGAAACAATGGCGTACCATCGTGCGCTCCAGACGTAAACAATCGGCGACGGACTTTAATTTGCAGCGACGTAATTGCTCTAAGGTGACCGCCATTAAAAGCGGCGAACGTTTGCGCATAGTGCTAAGTGTTTTTGTCGCGAATTCCATTTTCTCGTTCGCAAGTGAGGCACAGATATCTTGTAAATTATTGCCAGCAAAATGTCGATCGATTTCCCTTCGATGTTGTGCCAACTGACAATCGCTTGGTGCAATGTCATGTTCAAATTGTGCTGCAAATCGTCTAATCGCAATGCGTAAATCTGCGTCCGTGTTGTGTGCAATTAAGTCCATCAACGCTGGAATTTGTGTGGTCGGAATATAGACGTCCGCTAAGTTGGCATAGATCGCATCGCTTGCTTGAATTATTTCTCCGGTAAGGCCTAAATAAGTGCCAATTTCTCCCGGTGTTTGATTTAGAAAGTAACCGCCGCCTACGTCCGGAAATAAGCCAATATTTACTTCGGGCATCGCCATTTTGGTACGTTCGGTGACGATGCGCAAACGACTGGCTACGCCTGATTGGGCGATGCCCATACCGCCGCCCATGACTACGCCATTCATCAAAGCGATGTAAGGTTTTGGGTAGAAATGAATTAGATGATTGAGCGCATATTCTTCTGTGAAGAAGTCTTCTAATAGCGCACTGTCACCCATAGGCGTTAAGGTGCCAACATCGTAGAAAAAACGAATATCACCCCCGGCACAAAAAGCTTTTTCGCTGCTGCTGTGAATGAATACAGCATGAATATCGGGATCGTTATGCCAATTGCGTAAAGTGGCAGTAAGCGCACGCACCATGTCTAAAGACAGGGAGTTTAATGCCTTGGGGCGATCTAAAGTAATAATGCCAACATGATTGCGAATTTCGGTGATGACGTGTGAGTTCATTTTGTTTATCAAAAATAGCGATATTGAATTTTACCTTACGGGACAAAGCAATAGATGAGAAAAACTGGCACTTTATAAAGTGAATATTCTCGAACTCTTCAAATTTACAGACACAAAAAAGGACGCTAAAAAGCGTCCTAGGATCATCAAAATGATGAGTCGGTATTCTGAATTAATCTAGTTGTGTAGAAGCAGGATCAGGAATATGTTTGATCGCATCATGTTGATGGTCTTGAATTTTATCCTTGTGTTTGATGACCTGGCGATCGAGTTTGTCAATTAAGGTGTCGATGGCAGCATACAAATCGTGTGCCAAACTTTCTACATGAATATCTTTACCGCTGAGATGTAAATTAATGTCGGCTTTGTGGCGTTTGTCCTTTTCCCGGAGCTTATCAACCGTCAGGATGACGGCGATATCAATGACTTGATCGAAGTGTCGTCTTACCCGCTCTAGCTTGCTTTGTACATATTCACGAATTGCAGGAGTAACTTCGACGTGGTGTCCACTGATGGTGAGATTCATACTACGCTCCTATGGTGATATTGCTTTATTTGCTTCTATATTGCCAGTCAATACGATCGCTCATTGGCAGAAATTTGTTTTGAGCTAAATCATATATAACGATAGAAAACAATATTTCAAGAACTGGTTTATAAAGATTTTCTTAGACTGACTGGGGGAATTTTCAGAGCCTCGCGGTACTTTGCAACAGTACGGCGCGCGATGACCATGCCTTGTTCTCCCAATATGTCGGCGATCTTGCTATCCGAGAGGGGTTTTTTCTGGTCTTCTTCTCCTATTAATTGTTTGATCAGTGCCCGTATCGCTGTGGAAGATGCTTCTCCACCGGTTTCCGTTGCGACGTGACTACCGAAAAAATACTTCAACTCAAACATGCCGTGCGGAGTCAGCATAAATTTCTGAGTTGTTACACGTGAAATAGTGCTCTCGTGTAATCCTAGTGTATCAGCTATTTCGCGCAAAACAAGGGGTCTCATTGCGACGGCGCCATGCGTGAAAAAATTATATTGCCTTTCCACTATGGCTTGCGCCACACGCAAAATAGTGTCGAATCGTTGGCGCATATTTTTGATCAGCCAGCGCGCTTCTTGTAGTTGCGGATTAAGGCTAGGGTCACCCCGTTGTTGTTTCATTAAACCAGCGTACATCTGATTAATGCGCAGTCGTGGCATCACGTCGCGGTTGAGCATGACTTGCCATTCATCGCCAATTTTCTTAACCACAACATCAGGTACTACGTAGTCCGATTTTGCAATCGCGAAAGCCAAGCCAGGTTTAGGGTTGCATTGGCGGATTACGACTTGCGCCTCACGTAAATCTTCATCATCGCATTGCAAGAATTTGCGTAGTTTAGTGAAATCGCGCTGGGCAAATAGGGGTAAATATTGCTCGACGATTTGCAGTGCGAGGCGGCGTGTTACAAAGGGAATCTTGGGGAAACGTTTGATTTGCAGTGCTAAACATTCAGCCGTATTGCGTGCGCCTACACCTTCAGGCTCGAAGCTTTGCAACATGCTTAAAGCGAACTGTAGTTCCTCTATTTCCACGCAAAGATCTATGGGTAGACTTTCATGGATTTCATCTAGGCTCTCGCACAAATAACCATTTTCGTCGATGGCATCAATGATTAATTCTATCAGTGCGCGGTCACGCGGCTCTCTGATATTTAGACGCATTTGTTCTAGCAAATGTTCTCTTAAAGTGGTTTGCGCGGCTTCTAGTTGCGGGCGACCGTCTTCTTCATCGTTGTTGGATTTAGTGCTGCTGCCAGGCGCATCGTCGAAGCTCCAGTCATCATTGTTGGCAGGTGCTGCTTCGCCATCGGCGACCTGTTCCGTGACAGCTTCGGCACTACTGCTATTGTCGGACGTTTTTTCTGCGGTTTGGAATTCGTTTTCGTTTTGCTGTGTTGCATTATTGATGCAGCCATCAGCCAGTAAGCGCACGGCATTATCGAGCGCGTCATCAACGCGCTCTAATAAAGGATTTTCCGTCAACAACACTTCTAATTCTTGGTGTAATTCCAAGGTAGATAATTGCAGCAATCGTATTGATTGCTGCAATTGTGGCGTTAAAGCCAAATGTTGTGAGGTGCGTAGCTGTAAGCTCTGCTTCATGCTTGTACCAATCGCTTACATGCGGAAATGTTCACCCAAGTAGACTCGTCGTACAGTCTCATTGGTGATGATTTCATCGGGGCGCCCACTTGCTAACACTGAGCCTTGATTAATGATATAGGCGTGATCACAAATGCCCAAAGTTTCACGTACATTGTGATCAGTGATCAACACGCCGATGTCGCGTTCTTTTAAAAAACGCACGATGCGCTGAATTTCAATCACTGCAATTGGGTCAACGCCAGCGAAAGGTTCGTCGAGCAATACAAAGCGTGGATTGGTGGCGAGTGCACGTGCAATCTCTACGCGGCGTCGTTCACCACCGGATAAAGCGCGTGCCGGGCTTTCACGCAGGCCGTCAATTTGCAATTCCTCTAACAGCGTATTTAAGCGCTGCTCGATTTCTTTTTTTGACAGCGCCTTACCGGCGGCGTCATGTTGCAACTCGAGTACCGCACGCACATTGTCTTCCACCGATAGCTTACGAAAGACCGATGCTTCTTGTGGTAAATAAGAGAGACCTAAGCGGGCTCTTTGATGAATCGGCAAATGAGAAATATCTGTGCCGTCGACATCAATCTTGCCGGCATCGGACGGCACCAGGCCAACGATCATGTAGAAGGAGGTAGTTTTACCAGCGCCGTTCGGCCCCAATAAGCCAACTACTTCACCACTTTTAACTTGTAGCGAGACGTCACGAACTACCTGGCGCATGCCATAGCGTTTTTGCAGGCCTTGGATTACGAGAGTGCTGGTAGTCATTTTTCTTTTTTAACTTCGGTTTTTGCTTGCTTAGGTTCGGAGGTAATAGTCACGCGCCCCCCGCCAGGTATACGTTTTCCTGAAGCGGAGTTAGTCGCGGTAAACACATCGTTAATACTGTCATACGACAAAAATTCGCCATTTTGCTCTTGCGTCATTTTTTGTTGACTCAGATAGCGAACGTTGGCTTTCGTAATAAATTTTACGACTTCAGTTTTCTTATCGTATTCAACTCTATCCGCTGCACCTTCAATCCATAAATCCGTTCCACCATCACGTTTTTGACGGAAAAACACTTGATTGCCTGGTCGGCCAGTTAAAATTACCATGCCACCATCCGCTGTTTCAGTCTCTATCGCATTCTCTGCTTTAATTAATAAAGTGCCACGAGTCAGTTCGACATTGCCTGCCAGTGTTTTGGTGCCAGTCTTGCCGTCGTAGACAGTATGTTCGGCGTTAATTAAGGTCTTTTTTTGGCTGTCCGCTTTTTCTGCATTCGCAGACTGAACCAGTGTAGTCGTGAGTAAAAGTGCGCTACCAGCCAAGCTTAAAAAACGCGCGGTGGACTTGATTGCAAGATGCATGTTTTGATCCTTTACCATTAATTTCATAGTAATTCAGCGTGGGCTAACTATACAAAAGCACAGTTATTTCCCCACCTTGCTTACTACCTTATTTTCAATCTTATTCTCTATTTCAATATGTACATTCTTTAAGAAATGGACTTTTTGGTCAGTGTTATTTGCTTCCATACCATACGCGCTGATCGTTGCTCTTATGGTGGTCATTTTGACGCGCGCATCCGTTTTCATTTTTTCACTATCAGGATAAAGAATTAAAGAACTCGTTTCCATGATGATCGCGGCGGTGCGCGCGCTTTTTGCTCTTTCTATGACCACATTGTCCATCATGTGAATCTGGTCTTCAGGTGTCGCGTTAGCGGATTCTTTGACTTTCTGTTTCACGATGGCGCGGTCCGCGCGAATTAACATCGGTGTTTTGTCTTCATCGATACTCACAATACGCGGTTGCAGAATTTCGAATTCATCTTCTTGCGGAAAGTGAGTCAACTTTTCACCTGTGACGCGATAATTCGTCTTTCCCGATTGCGATAGTCTGACAAAATTAAAATCTTCTACGAAATAATCCGGTTCGCTACGCACTTTGGTGCCGTTGGCGCGCTCTTCGCTATTTCTGCGCATGACTTCATAAGCCCAAAAACTACCTAGCATTAATAGCCCAAGTAGTGCGACGCCAAGCCATATACGGATACGATCAGCCGTCATTCTTTACATCCAAAAATGGTGCTAATGCTGCTTCATACTTGTTTTGCGCTTTCAAAATGAAATCACAGACTTCGCGTGCAGCACCGCGTCCGCCGCTGGCCTGAGTCACATAGTCAACTCGCGTTCGCACTTCCTGATGCCCATTCGGCACACTGGCAGCGAAGCCTACGCGCAATAGAATTGGCAGATCAATTACATCGTCGCCAATGAAGCCGCAATGTTCGTGCGCAAACCCTAAATCATGCGTCAATTGCACAAAGGCCGATTTCTTATCATGTATGCCTTGCATCACGTGGCTAATACCCAGATCCGAGGCGCGCTTTGAGACTATGGCGGATTGTCGGGCACTGATAATCGCGGTTGCAATACCCGCTTGCTGTAACAATTTAATGCCTTGGCCATCTAATACATTGAAGGTCTTTATCATCTCGCCCTGAGGTGCAAAATGTAAACTGCCATCGGTCAAAATGCCGTCAACGTCAAATATCATCAAGCGCACTTGGGCGGCTTTTATTTTCGCTGCGGCGAAAGTGATTTCGCTCATTAAATCACCTTGGCACGGGTTAAGTCGTGAATATGCAAAGCGCCTACCAATTTACCTTCGGCATCTGCAACTAGTAGTTGATTGATACGATGCGTCTCCATCACTTCGACTGCTTCAACCGCTAATTGCTCTGGGCGAACGGTACGTGGATTCTTTGCCATCACATCAGCGATACTAAGATCGGAAAAATTACTTTGTTTTTCCATCATTCGGCGCAGATCGCCATCGGTGAATACGCCAACAATGCGATTGTCGCCATCAACGATCGCCGTCATCGCCATACCTTTTTGTGTAATTTCGAGCAAGGCGCTGGTGAGTTTAGTATCGGGCGTGACTTGTGGAATCGCCGCACCAGTTCGCATGATGTCTCTGACGTGCGTGAGCAATCGTCGACCTAGTGCGCCGCCCGGATGTGAGCGTGCAAAATCCTCTTCTTTAAAACCACGTGCGTCTAATACCGCTACCGCTAAGGCATCGCCTAAAGCTAAGGTCACCGTGGTACTGGCGGTCGGAGCTAGATTCAAAGGGCAGGCTTCTTTTTCTACATGCACACTTAAGTGGATATCCGCCAATTTGGCCAAGGTAGACTCAGGATTGCCTGTGAACGCGATGAGCTTGACGCCTAGCCGCTTTAATATCGGCAGGATAGCTATCAGTTCGCCGGCTTCACCAGAATAAGATATCGCAATAAAAACATCCTGCGCTGTCACCATGCCAAGATCGCCATGTGCCGCTTCGGCAGGATGGACAAAGAATGATGGGGTTCCGGTTGAGGCAAATGTCGCTGCAATTTTTCGTGCAATATGTCCTGACTTACCTATTCCGGACACGACAACCCGGCCATTGCAATGTAATAGCATAGACAGCGCGGCACAAAAACTATGCGCGTCGCTGCCTGCTAATCGTTGCTTGAGATTTAAAATGGCATCTGCTTCGATTTGCAGTGTCTCGCACGCTAGTTGCAAAGCATGGCTAGTAGTCTGCTCTGAAGTTGTCTCAGATGCGCCAGAGAATGGAGTCGGGGAGGAAGAAATTAGTGTGCTCATACTCAGAGTATAAACCAAATACGAACAAGCAAGAACTCTGCCAGAATTAAAATGATTTTCTCAAATCGAACAAATTCAAGATCAATGTGTTGGGTAAATGTTCGATTTTGAATTTGCACGGGTAGAAAGAATTGCCAAGCTTGTAAATTAAAATGTAATCAAGGATACTTTTGCGCATAGGATTTTTCGTATTTATCCTTGTCTTGGTTCGAAGTTTTTTTCAAGCTTATTCTTAAGTCTAGTCAGCAGTTTATTTTGTGAAAGTCATACTATGAATCCATATTCAGTAGATCCTAACAGTAGTTCTTCCGATCCAGCGGCGCAAGTCATAGCGTCCCAAGTCACTTCGGATGGTGCTCAATTTAATCAAGATGGCAATTCCATTGATGCGGGACGCGCGACCGCTTGGTATGGCTATGGTTTTGATCAGTTTAAGGCCAATGCCGGTGTCTGGATCGGTATGGTGGTCGTGTTATTTTTGATAATGATGGTACTGGCATTTGTACCTGTGCTTGGAAGTCTGGCGTCGAATTTGTTAATGCCTGTATTTTTTGGTGGCTTGATGTTGGCATGCCAAGCGCAAAAAGAAGGACGAACGGTAACGTTTGATTTCCTCTTTGCGGGGTTTAAAGACAAGTTTGGGCCCTTGGCATTATTGGGCTTGTTTTGGATGATCGCGATTTTATTGATTACGGTTGTTGCAGGTATCTTTGCTGCTTTGTTATTTGGCGGCGCGATAGCGACAGGAGCGTTAACTGGTGCTGGGATGAGCGGCGGTGCTGGTTTGTTGGGATTAGGCATTACTGCCATCTTGGGCTTCGCTTTGGTCGCAATCATTATTTCAATTCCTATGGCAATGGCGATCTGGTTCGCACCCGCCTTGGTGGTGTTTCACAATGTCGCCCCTATTGATGCCTTAATGACGAGTTTGAAAGCTAGCTTGAAAAATTGGGTCGCATTTTTAGTGTTTTTTGTCTTGTATATCGTATTTGCGATTATCGCTACGATTCCTTTAGGCTTGGGCTGGTTGGTACTTGGTCCGGTTTTGATTGGCGCTATGTATGCGGCTTACCGTGATATTTTCTTGAAATAAATTCACCACGATTTATGACGGAAAGAACGCAGAGTGAAATTGCTCTGCGTTTTTTTTCGTCACGACTAGCAGTTCTTTGTGAGCCACCATCGATCGGAAGTGGTGTGGTCGGCTTTTTACAGATTTACTTGAATTCTCTATCCCTACGAGCCAGCATAATCAGTAATAATAGAACACATGAATGCTCTCGATACCACTTTACTTTTGCTCAGCAGCGCTGTACTCGGCGTGGTTGCTTTACGCATGTTGAATTTGCCGCCCATGCTAGGCTATCTGGCGGTCGGTATTGTAATTGGACCGCATGCTTTGGGATGGGCGCAAGAGAGTTCGACGACACATTTGTTAGCTGAATTTGGCGTAGTGTTTTTGATGTTTTCTATCGGCCTTGAGTTCTCACTGGCCAAACTTATTTCTATGCGCCGCGCTGTATTTGGTTTGGGCATGGCGCAAGTTATATTTACCATTGTTCTGGCGATGGCTTTGTGTATGGGGGCCGCTATCATTTTGCCACAGTATTTTGATATGACCTGGGAAGCGGCTTTCGCCATAGGCGGTGCCCTATCTATGTCTTCCACCGCGATTGTTTCCAAAATGTTGACGGAAAAATTGGAGTTGGAGAGTCCACATGGGCGTCAAATTATTAGTGTCTTGTTGTTCCAGGATTTGGCGGTTGTTCCCTTATTAATTTTAGTGCCAGCACTGGCATCCAATGCTGAGAATTTATCGATGAGCCTGGCAATGGCGGGAGGTAAAGCGGTACTGGTGCTGTTCCTGTTGTTCTTCGTTGGCCAGAAAGTTGTGCGCAAGTGGTTTGCGATTGTTGTCCGACGCCGCTCGCAGGAATTATTCATGTTGAACTTGTTGTTGTTTACTTTAGGTGCTGCCTGGTTAACTGAAAAGGCTGGTTTATCCCTGGCTCTCGGTGCCTTTGTCGCAGGTATGTTGATTTCAGAAACAGAATATAAACATCAGGTTGAAGAGGACATTAAATCTTTTCGTGATGTTTTATTAGGCCTGTTTTTCATCACGGTCGGCATGCTTTTGAATCTAGAGTTGATTGTGGAATATGGTTGGCTGATTTTGATTTTGTTGACAGGCCCAGTCTTACTTAAATTCGGTTTAATCTTTGCTTTAGCTCGACTGTTTAAATGTCCAAGCAGTGTTGCTTTGCGTACTGGTCTAGGACTGGCTCAGGCAGGTGAATTCGGTTTTGTCTTGTTGAATCAGGCTGGCGGATTAAACTTGATTGATCCCTTATTACTGCAATTAATCCTGGCGTCTATGGTGTTGTCGATGTTGATTTCACCTTTTATTTTGGCTAAATCCGATTGGATAGTTTTGAAATTGTCCTCGAATGAATGGATGATGCAATCACTCGCTTTGACGCAAATTGCCGCCAGAACGATGACGATCAAAAAGCATGTGATCATTGCTGGATTCGGGCGTAGTGGACAGAGTCTGGCGCATTTGTTGACCGAAGAAAAAATTGATTATCATGCACTCGATTTGGACCCGGATCGTATCAGTGAAGCGCAAACCGCTGGTGCTAATGTTTCCTACGGTGATGCCGCGCGGCGCGAGAGTTTGACGGCGGCCGGTATTAACCGCGCGGCAGCCTTGGTGATTACCTATACCAATACCCCTTCGGCCTTAAAGATTCTTCATTTAGTGCATGAATTAAATCCTAGTTTGCCAGTGGTGGTGCGCAGCCATGATGATACCGATTTAGAAAAATTACGCGCCGCTGGAGCGACCGAAGTCGTGCCGGATTCTATGGAAGGTAGTTTGATGTTGGCGTCACACGCCATGGTATTACTCGGTGTGCCCCTGCGCCGCGTGGTACATACGGTGCAGGCAGCTCGGTATGCGCGTTACGAATCGCTGCGGGGATTCTTCCGTGGCGCAAGTGACGCTGCGGACGATGCTGAAAATATGCAAATTCGATTGCATACGGTCGTGCTCACTGAAAGATTGAAAGCCTTAGGTAAAGCGATCGATGATTTAAATCTGAGTGAATTTGAAGTCGACGTCACGACAATTCGACGCGGTAAGAATCGCTTGGAACCGACTGCTGATCTGCTTCTACAAGTGGCGGATGTGGTGGTTTTGCGAGGCACTGCTGAAGGCGTAGCTCGCGCTGAACAACGATTGCTGAAGTGAAGAGCACGAACTGAATAAGGTGAATTCAGTAGCAAACAACATAGAAAAATATTAGAAAGAGTGTCGCCATGATCAATGTGAATACCTATATTAAAGAACACATACGCACCGTGCCTGATTGGCCGCAGCCGGGAATACAGTTCCGCGACATCACGCCTTTGCTGCAAGATCCTAAAGTGTTTCGTGTTTTGATTGATATTTTCTTGGCGCGCTATGCAGATGCCAAGCTTGATCTGATTGCTGGTTTAGATGCGCGTGGTTTTATTCTCGGTTCGGTGGTGGCCTATGAATTGAATTTAGGTTTTGTCCCGATTCGAAAAAAAGGTAAATTACCTTTTACCACGGTCTCAGAACAATACGAACTAGAGTACGGTAGTGCCACCGTTGAGTTGCATACTGATGCATGTAAAAGCGGTGATCGAGTGTTATTGATAGATGATTTGATCGCAACGGGGGGCACGATGATGGCAGGTAAAAAGCTCTTAGAGCGCCTGGGTGCAACTGTGGTTGAAGGTGCGGTGATTGTGGATTTGCCTGAACTTGGGGGCTCAAGACTGATAGAGGAGAGCGGTTTGCCGGTTTTTAAAGTATGCGATTTTGCCGGACACTGAGTTCGCGCTTGTTTTGAATTGCATAAAATTTAAGCAAATATTTTTCAGGGGCTTAACTAGCTAACTTGAATTGAGTTATACTCCGATCTCTCCAAGGAGCGCTGCGACAGTTTTTCGGATGTCATACCTCGATATGAAACCAACTGCCAGGCTTGGATTAGACGAGTGGATAGCTAGGAAATATTAGCAATCACACTCACAGCAACTGCGCTCACGTTACTTTTTTCACTAGAAAGGAGGGCGTGAGAACGCCACCATCATGACATCTCAAACCACACAAGATTTCTACGTCGCTGACTTAAGCTTGGCTGACTGGGGTCGTAAAGAAATTCAAATCGCAGAAACAGAAATGCCCGGCTTGATGGCAATTCGTGAAGAATTCGCTGCTAGCCAGCCTTTGAAAGGCGCACGCATTACTGGTTCGTTACACATGACGATTCAGACTGCGGTGCTGATCGAAACTCTGAATGCACTCGGCGCGCAAGTACGTTGGGCATCCTGCAATATCTATTCAACACAAGATCATGCTGCTGCGGCAATTGCTGCTGGCGGCACACCAGTGTTCGCATTTAAAGGCGAAAACTTGGATGAGTATTGGGAATTCACGCATCGCATTTTCGATTGGACCGATGGTGGTTACTCCAACATGATTTTGGATGACGGTGGCGATGCAACTTTGTTGCTGCACCTCGGAACACGCGCTGAGTCCGATATCTCGGTGTTGAACAACCCAGGTTCAGAAGAAGAAACCTGTCTGTTTAATTCCATCAAAAAACACTTAGCAGTTGACGCGACTTGGTACTCTAAGCGCTTAGCGGCCATCAAAGGTGTGACAGAAGAAACGACAACTGGCGTGCATCGTTTGTACCAAATGCATAAAGAAGGCAAGCTCGCTTTCCCAGCGATCAATGTCAATGACTCTGTCACCAAATCTAAGTTCGATAATTTGTATGGCTGCCGCGAATCTTTAGTTGATGGTATCAAGCGCGCAACTGACGTCATGATCGCTGGTAAAGTCGCTGTCATCGCTGGTTACGGTGATGTAGGTAAAGGTTCCGCGCAAGCGATGCGTGCATTGTCTGCACAAGTCTGGGTGACAGAAATCGATCCTATCTGCGCATTGCAAGCAGCGATGGAAGGCTATCGCGTTGTGACTATGGACTATGCTTGTGAACACGGCGATATCTTCGTGACGACGACGGGTAACTATCATGTGATTTCACATGAACACATGTTGAAGATGAAGGATCAAGCGATCGTTTGTAACATCGGTCACTTCGATAATGAAATCGACGTTGCGGCTCTCAAACAATACAAGTGGGAAAATATTAAACCACAAGTGGATCACGTGATTTTCCCAAGTGGCCGTCGCATCATCTTGTTGGCCGAAGGACGTCTGGTCAACCTCGGTTGTGGCACTGGTCATCCATCGTATGTGATGAGTTCTTCTTTCGCCAATCAAACGATTGCGCAAATCGAATTGTTCTGCAATACGGCACAATATCCAGTGGGTGTTTACACCTTGCCGAAACATCTCGACGAAAAAGTCGCGCGTTTGCAATTGAAAAAACTCAATGCGCAACTGAGCGTTTTGACGGATGAGCAAGCGAATTATATCGGTGTGAAAAAAGAAGGCCCGTATAAGCCGGAACATTATCGCTATTAATAAAGGATGGCCCAAATTCAATTTGGGTTTCAAAGCCCCCTCTCCCGCATGCGGGAGAGGGTTGGGGTGAGGGCGGTTCAGTAGATAGAAAAGTGATTTAGAAATTTGTTGTACTCGTAGTAGATGCAAATGAATACTGGATATTGATCGTTCAACACCCTCATCCCCAACCCTTCTCCCGCTTGCGGGAGAAGGGAGTAAAACAAAAGGAGATCCCATGCGCTTACTCGCTACCTGGTTAATCAACGCACTGGCGCTATTAGCGCTACCTTATTTACTCAGCTCGATCACCATCGATAGTTTCACTACTGCTTTGTTAGTCGCTGTGGTTTTGGGTTTCGTGAATACCGTAATCCGTCCCATCTTATTAATCCTCACTTTACCTGTGACCGTCTTAAGTCTGGGTTTGTTTATTTTTGTGATTAATGGACTAATGTTTTGGGCGGTCGCCAGTATGTTTGATGGCTTCCATGTTGCCGGATTTTGGTCAGCGGTTTTTGGAGCCTTGTTGTATAGCGTGATCTCATGGACACTCTCCACCTTACTTCTCTCAAACAATGAAACCACATAATTTTAGTATTGAATTCTTTCCGCCTAAGACGGAAGAAGGAACCGAAAAATTACGGGTAACACGTGCCAAATTGGCAGAGCTTAATCCTAAGTATTTTTCGGTGACTTTTGGTGCCGGTGGTACCACGCAACAGGGGACTTTGGATACGGTTGTCGAAATCCGTAAAGAAGGTTTTGATGCCGCGCCGCATCTGTCTTGTGTTGGCGGTACCCGTGATTCGATTCGTCAAATTCTCAAAACCTATCAAGCGCAAGACATCCATCGCTTAGTCGCATTGCGTGGCGATCTGCCCAGCGGCTATGGTATGGGCGGTGAGTTCCGTTATGCGAATGAACTCGTCGAATTTATTCGCGCCGAAACAGGCGACTGGTTCCATATCGAAGTTGCCGCCTATCCAGAAATGCATCCGCAAGCAAAGTCACCACAAGACGATTTGCAGAACTTCGTGCGTAAGATACAAGCTGGTGCGAATGCTGCGATTACGCAGTATTTCTACAATGCCGATGCGTATTTTCAATTTGTAGAGAATGCGCAAAAGGCAGGTGTGAATGTGCCTATCGTCGCAGGCATCATGCCGATTACGAATAGCAGTCAACTCATGCGCTTCTCAGAAATGTGCGGCGCAGAGATCCCTCGTTGGGTGCGCTTGAAGTTGGCAAGCTACGGTGACGATAGCGCATCGATCAAAGCTTTTGGTTTGGATGTCGTGACGCAAATGTGTGAACGCTTGCTGGCTGGCGGTGCACCGGGTTTGCATTTCTACTCTTTGAATCAGGCTGCTGCGACGACGGCGATTTGGAAAAGATTGGTGAACTAGTTAGTCAATAGAATAAGCAAAACAGTGTAAGCTAGATGCCACGGTGAAGATCGCTTTGCCGTGGCTTTTTTGTTTGGCTAAATCGGAATCCGCTCAGTATGAAATCACCTTGGCGCTACAAAAAACTTTGGCTCTTGTTCGTAATGCTTTTCTTAATACTGAGTTTGTGGTGGGGCAGCGATATCCGCCATCGCGATGCTTCGACTAGCGCTGTTGACGATACCTATGGATGGTTTGCACGGTTAAATTCTGATTCGAATTCGAAGTCTGTCGCAAGCGCGTCGCTCGCGCAGAAATCTAGTGATTCAGAATCTGAAAAAACGCGCACTCACGATGAACCAGATATTTGCAGCGACATCATTAAGACATCTGATCAAGCTCGACTCGCGAAAGCCATGGAGTCAATCTTGGAACGACATTTGCGGCAAGCAGATCCTGCCATTGAACAAGCGCTTACGCAGATTTTGCAAACGGGTGATGCCCGGCAAAAAGCGAGTGCATTGGTGTTGCAGGCTGAGATGCAACAAAGTAAGGCGCGCGATCGGTTCTTAGACACACATCCAAATTGTGAGAGCAATGAAGACTGTGAAGCACAATTGTCGATGGTGGTAGAAAACGCTGCGAAATCGAGGATTGATGCAATTGCTAAGATGGCGGTGTATTCACCTGATCCAAAATTGTATGCGATGGCGTATAACGCTTGCAAGCCGTTAGCCGCGCAAGGAGGTTTTTGTACCCAGATTAATGCTACGCAGTGGGCAAGTCGTGATCCAGAAAATGGTATTGCTTGGATGCACGTTTTGCAGGAGCTAAGTCAAGCTAGTGCTGCAGAAAATCAAAGCATGATTGCTAATGCGCTTTACAAACTTTCGAAGGCAAAACGATTCGACTCCTATATTGATGTTTCTTCTTATCTACCTGAGCAGCTTGTCCCAAAAGAAGATTCATTGGCGCAAGCACGAATGCAAAACTTGCCTTGGCAGTTGTGGGCTAAGTCACCATTGCTACATTATTCACTAATTGTAAATGCATGTAAGGGAGTCCTCCTCGCCGACGGCAATCGACGTCAGATGTGTGAGGAAATAACGCAGCAATTACTGCGTCAAGATGGATCCATAATTGATTTCGGAATCGCCAGAAAAATGGGCGAAAATCTTGGTTGGGATAAAACCAAGACCCAAGCCATGCAAGAAGAAATTCTAGCTATAAACGCTATGTGGCGAGATCGGGCGAAGAAAAGTGAGCTCCAATTAAAGTCCCAAGAGGGCATGCTGCTAGCCTGTCGTGAACATCTAAATCGATTTGATCTGGGCAAAAAAATGCTGAGCGAGGGTGAATTAAGGCAATATCGGCTTGAGCTTGATCAATATCCATTGTCGCGTGCTGAATTAGTACGCATATCACGCGAGGCACAAAAGGCGGCGCAAGCTAGTAAAAGGTAGCTTAACTTGTGTTTTGTTTGTCAATCGCGATTCGCTTGATTTGAAATGCAGCTATTGCACCAGGGTTTGCATTGAGTCTTCCAATCGGGTGCTAATAATTAGAGTGATTTGAAAAAATATTTGGCGTAACTTATATTGAGCTTGTGCGAATATAAAATGAAACCGCGCATGTAATAAACACGACCCTAGCCGTAATGCCGTTCAGTTAGGGGGAAAATGAGAACATCTCTGCGAGAAAATGCGAGATTTTATCCGAATTGACTTTGTAGCTTTAGACAAAAATGAAAACCCCTCAACGCCGAGACGCTGAGGCGCAGAGACACGCGGAGAAAACCAGTAAGATAGTCGCTTTTCTCTGCGCTCTTCGGCGATTCTGCGTCTTGGCGTTGAGGGGTTTTGAAGTATAACTAAGCACCTTGTTCGCTGATCTGAACGGCATTACGACCCTAGCCTTGGTTTTTTGCGTGGCAATGCAGCTAAAATAAATTGAGCGTTGTTAGCGCAAATCAGAAAAACAGTTTCTCTAACTCTACGCCCGGCTCCGGCGCGCGCATAAACGCCTCGCCCACCAAGAAACTATGCACATTCGCATCACGCATGCGCTGCACGTCTGTTTTATTCATAATGCCTGATTCTGTGATGACGAGTTTGCCACCGGGAATACGTGGCAGCAAGCCCAATGTCGTATCGAGTGTGACATCAAAAGTGCGCAGATTGCGATTATTGATACCGAGCAGATCCGTTTTCAGTTTTAAAGCGGCGTCTAACTCTTCACCGTTGTGTACTTCAACCAATACGCCCATACCGAGTTCATGTGCGCAGGCTTCGAGTTCTGCCATTAAGCCGTGATCAAGAGCGGCGACGATCAACAAAATGCAATCTGCGCCCCAACTTCTCGCTTGGTACACTTGATAAGGATCTATCATGAAGTCTTTGCGTAATACTGGCAAAGCGCATGCTGCTCGTGCCTGTTGCAAATAGATAGGCGCGCCTTGGAAAAACACTTCGTCGGTTAATACAGATAAACAAGCAGCGCCATGGTGTGCGTAACTTGCGGCAATCTCCGCGGGCAGAAAATTTTCACGTATCACGCCTTTCGACGGTGAGGCTTTCTTGATTTCCGCGATAACTGCCGCTTTGCCTAGCGCAATTTTATTGCGCAGGCTGGCCTCAAATCCGCGTAAATTTTGCTGTGCTTCTTTGTTACTTTCAACGTCGGCACGCAAGCTGGTGTAACTCTGTACTTTCTTGTCGCGTGCGACTTCTTCGGTTTTGACTTCGAGAATTTTATTGAGTATGTCTGACATGTTTATTTACCTAACTGATGCGTTACTTCGATAAGTTGATGCAGCTTATGCAAAGCCGCACCAGAGGCGATAGCGGCTTGTGCTTTTTTCACGCCATCGGCTATCGAATCAGCAATGCCCGCGCCATACAAAGCCGCGCCTGCATTCAGGCTGACGATATCGGTTGCTGGTCCTGGTACATTGTTTAAGACATCGAGAATGCGTGCTTTCGATTCCTCTGCGCCCGATACTTTCAAGCTACGATTTGAAACCATTTGCAGACCAAAATCTTCTGGATGAATATCGTATTCGCGGATTTCACCATTCACTAATTCGCCGACCATGGTGGGCGCGCCGAGCGACACTTCATCCATATTGTCGCGACCCCAGACGACGATCGCATGTTGTGCGCCTAAGCGTTGCAAGACGCGTACTTGAATGCCGACCAGATCAGGATGAAACACACCCATCAAAATATTCGGTGCCCCAGCCGGATTCGTCAGCGGACCCAGAATATTGAAAATCGTACGCACACCGAGCTCGCGTCGTACAGGCGCAGCATGTTTCATCGCCGCGTGATGATTTGGCGCGAACATAAAACCGATATTAGTTTGCGCGATGGATTGCGCGATTTGTTCTGGTTGTAAGTTGATATTCACCCCCAGCGATTCGAGTACGTCAGCACTACCGGATGAAGACGACACGCTGCGACCGCCATGCTTTGCAACGCGTGCGCCTGCAGCAGCGGTGACGAACATCGATGCGGTAGAAATATTAAAGGTGTGTGCGCCATCGCCCCCGGTGCCAACGATATCAATCAAATTCTTGGTATTCGCCATTGGTACTTTAGTCGAAAACTCGCGCATCACTTGTGCTGCGGCGGTGATTTCACCTATGCTTTCTTTCTTGACGCGCAGGCCCATGGTGAGTGCTGCGATCATGATCGGTGACATTTCGCCACCCATGATTTTGCGGAACAGCGACAACATCTCATCGTGGAAAATTTCGCGATGTTCGATGAGGCGGGTTAAAGCTTCTTGCTGTGAGATCGTCATCTTATTTCCCCAATAAAAAATTCTTCAACAATGCATGACCGTGTTCCGATAAAATTGATTCAGGGTGGAATTGCACACCCTGCAAATCAAAAGTTTTGTGACGCACGCCCATGATTTCACCATCTTCAGTCCATGCGGTGACTTCCAAACAATCGGGCAAACTAGAACGCTCAATCGCCAGTGAGTGATATCGTGTGACGGTGTAAGGGCTAGGCAAATCGCTGAACACGCCAACGCCTGTGTGTGCAATTGGCGAAGTCTTACCATGCATGACTTCTTTAGCGCGAATGACTTTGCCGCCAAAGGCTTCAGCGATACTTTGGTGGCCAAGGCAAACACCGAGAATAGGAATTTCACCAGCAAAGCGTTTGAGAACAGGCACAGAAATGCCCGCTTCCAAAGGGGTGCAAGGCCCAGGCGAAATACAAATGCGATCAGGCTTCATCACCTCGATCTCTTCCAGCGTAATTTCATCATTACGATAAGTGCGAACTTCCTCATCCAACTCAGCAAAATATTGCACGAGGTTGTAAGTGAAGGAATCGTAGTTGTCTATCATTAGTAGCATTTTATTTAAACCTCTCAACACAGAGACACAGAGAAATGGAGATTCACAGAGAAACTCGTTTGATGCCATTTTTTAATACAGGCACCATAAAATTAATAAGTAGTCCGGTTGGAATTCCGGATAGTCGTAAATAGGTCAATAGTTGAGCGTGATGAAGTGGCGTTAGTGTTTCGATCGCTTTCAGTTCCAAGATTAAGTTGTTTTCAACCACAATATCTAACCGATACGCGTTCTCAATATTGATTCCTTTGTATACGACATTTAAAGCAAGTTGGCGTTGGAATTTTAGACCTCTCAAAAACAGCTCATGACAAAGACAGTTTTCATAGGCACTTTCAAGCAAGCCTGGGCCGAGTGTTCGGTGTACTTCAATTGCTGCACCTATCACTTGTTCACTCAAAGCTTTTCTCTGTTCCTCTGTGTCTCTGTGTTGAGAGGTTTTAAAATTCACAATCAAATCTCCCCATCCAACCCATCTTGTACTTGTTCAGCGGCACGCAACATGGCGCGGGCTTTGTTCTCAGTTTCTTGCCATTCCATTTCAGGCACAGAATCGGCAACCACGCCAGCTGCGGCTTGTACGTAGAGCATTCCATCTTTAAGCACACCGGTGCGGATCGCAATCGCCAAATCCATTTCGCCACCAAACGACAAGTACCCGCAAGCACCGCCGTAGATGCCGCGTTTGACAGGTTCGAGTTCATCAATCAATTCCATCGCGCGCACTTTTGGGGCACCTGATAAAGTCCCTGCAGGGAAGGTGGCTTTGAGTACATCCAGATTCGACATATTCGGCTGCAATAAACCTTCCACATTGGAGACGATGTGTTGAACGTGCGAATACTTTTCAATTACCATTTTTTCGGTGAGCTTAACGCTGCCAGTTTGGGCGATACGGCCGATATCGTTGCGCGCTAAATCGATCAACATCACGTGTTCAGCGATCTCTTTTGGATCAGCTAATAATTCCACTGCGAGTTCTTCATCGCGCTCTGGTGTTGCTCCGCGTGGACGTGTTCCTGCTAAAGGACGTATCGTGACTTTTTTATTACCATCGCTGAGTTGTTCGTTGCGCACTAAAATTTCTGGTGAGGCACCGATGATGTGCATGTCACCGAAGTTGTAGAAATACATGTAGGGGGAAGGATTTATCGAGCGCAGTGCGCGATACAAAGACAGCGGTGAATCGACATAAGGTTTCTTGATGCGCTGACCGATTTGTACTTGCATCAAATCGCCCGCCATGATGTATTTCTTGGCTTTCAGCACGGCTTTCAAATAATCTTCTTTGGCGAAATCACGGATCGCTTCGGTGCGCACCGAGGCGGAGGTGACAGGCACGTCGACGCTGCGGCGTAACATTGCACGTAAATCTTTCAAGCGTTGACGCGCTTTACTCCAAGCTTCAGCATGAGTCGGATCGGCATAGACGATCAAATACAATTTGCCAGAGACATTATCAATCACCGCAAGTTCTTCGGTCAGCAGGAGCTGGATATCAGGCAAACCGAGATCATCTTTGGGCGCAGTTTTTTCTAAACGCTTTTCCACATAACGTACAGCGTCGTAACCGAAGTAGCCAGCCAGACCTCCGCAAAAACGCGGTAAGCCAGGGCGCAATGCAACGCGGAAACGCGACTGATATTCGGCGATGAAATCCAAAGGATTGCCTTCATGCGTTTCTATCACTTGTGCGTTTCTGATGACTTCGGTGTGAAAGCCAGTGGAGCGCACCACGGTTGAAGCTGGTAAGCCGATGAAGGAATAACGACCGAAGCGTTCGCCGCCTTTGACCGATTCCAGCAAAAAGCTATTTTTGCCGCCATTGGTGGCTTGCGCCAGTTTCAGGTAGAGCGTGAGTGGTGTCTCCAGATCTGCAAAGGCTTCTGCGATCATCGGGATACGATTGTAGCCTTGTGCGGCCAAGGATTTAAATTCGAGTTCAGTCATGATGTTTGTGCGTTAAATGTGTTTGACCGACGAGATCACATTCGATCAGTGCCAGACGTCAGCAATGCAGACGAGGCTAGCTCTAGAATATGAAATCAAAAGGTCGAAACGGTACAGCGAAAACTTACAGAATCTTGTCAAAGATGACGAGAGATGAAAAAACGTCGTTGGCGCGAATCAGGGTTTGGATAAAACTCAGACACACAGACGAAAGCGCCCACGCTGGTCAGTTAAATTGCCAGCGTCGCCATAGCCAGGCCTCAAAAGTGCCTGGAGTAGTTGATGGACGTTTCTTATCGAGGAACATTCTAATTTTGTTAGAAGCTTGATGAAATTATTAGGTTTTTTCTACTGAGTAAAAATTGTGCAGCGCTCAGTAAGGTTTCGACTATACCATCACTTTCAATAGTTTGTACAGCCTCGCCGTGATTGTAGCCATACGGTACGGTTAGCACTGGACAACCTGCAGCGCGTGCTGCTTTGGCGTCATTCGAAGAATCGCCGATCGCAACCACTTGCGCTGGTGCTAGGTGAAAATCGAGGCAAACTTGTAACAGTGGTAAAGGATCGGGCTTTTTTCTCGCCAAAGAATCACCACCGTACACGATTTCAAAAAAATCGCTCAAGCCTTTTTTAGCCAGCAGCGGCGTGGTGAAAGAGATGGGCTTGTTCGTCACACAGGCCAGACGTAATCCCTGCGCCTTGAGTTCCTGTAAGCCTTCGATGACATTCGGATAGAAAGTGCTGTAGTCCCCATTGATTGCCAGATAATGCTGTTGGTAGCTCGCCATTGCTTTTTCAAAATGTTGTTCAACTTGATCTGGTTCGAAATCGTTTGATAGCACGCGCAGGATGAGATTTTCTGAGCCTTTGCCGACGAAATTGGTGATCGTGACGATGTCTAATTCTGGCAATGAAAATTCTGCACGCATGCGATTGATGGCGACTAAAAAATCGGGTGCGGTGTCGAGCATGGTGCCGTCTAGGTCGATGATGGCAGCGCGAATATCTTGAAACTTATTCATTGAAGCGATTTGAGGAGAAAACTCCAAGTCGGGGTTGCTCGGGCAAAATTTAATAAGTCAAGATTTTAGCTTAGATCTTCAAATAATTTTTTTCGAGCTGATCGATAGGCAAGGGTTTGCTGAATAAATAGCCTTGGAAATGACTGCATCCCAGAGCTTGTAGTTTCTCACGCTGTGCTTGGGTTTCTACGCCCTCCGCGATTACCACTAAGCCCATACTTTCTGCAAGAGCGATGACCATTTTGGCAATGGCAGCATCATTGGCATCGACCAAAATATCACGTACAAAGCTTTGATCAATCTTGAGCTGATCCAAAGGTAAGCGCTTGAGATAGGAAAGAGAGGAATAGCCAGTGCCAAAATCATCCATAGAGAAACCCACACCGATCGTTTTTAGTTCGTTCATTTTGGCAATGACTTGTTCTATATCGGTAACCAGCATGCTTTCGGTAATTTCCAGTTTGAGTTTGTGTGGATTGGCTTTGCTTTGTTGTAGTACGTGCTGTACCTGTGACACAAAATCGGCTTGATGAAATTGTTTAGCGCTGACATTGACTGCAATACTTAAATGCGAAAATTTGGCTTGATTTGCCCATGTTGCTAATTGTGTGCAGGCGATTTCTATCACGCGCTGACCTAACGGCAGGATTAATCCAGATTCTTCCGCGAAAGGAATAAATGCCGCTGGCGAAATCAAGCCGCGCTCTGGTTCGTGCCATCTGACTAATGCTTCTACACCGACCATGCTACCATCGTTGGCAACTTGTGGTTGGTAATGCAGAAGTATCTGGTGTTGTGCAATGGCTGTTTTTAAGTCTCGCTCTAATTTGGTTCGCGCACTCACTTCGGCTTGCATCTGTGGGTCAAAGAAACACATCGTATTGCGCCCTGCCGATTTGGCTCTGTGCATGGCAAGTTCCGCACGTTTTAAAGCTTCTTGCGCATCGACAAACTGCTCACAAAATAAAGTCACACCTATGCTGCAGCTACGACTTTGTGGGCTACCCGCGAGCATGAAATTTTCTTGTACTGTCTCAAGAATTTTGTCGCCTATTAATTCAGCTTGTGCCGCAGATTCAGTCAAATTGGTGCTTAGGTGCTCCAATACTAGGACGAATTCATCCGCTCCGATTCTTGCTACTGTATCCGCTTCCCGCACACAGGATTTGAGGCGCTGCGCGACTTCAATCAAAAATGCATCTCCTTGTTCATAGCTAATCGTTTCATTGATGGATTTGAAGTCATCCAGATCGATGTACATAATCGCACCACAATGATGGTGGCGCGCGCAAGCAGTGATGGCTTGCGTGGTTCTATCCATCAATAGGCGGCGGTTTGGTAAGTGTGTTAATCCATCTAAGAACGACAGACTGTGAATTTGGTCCGCGGCGACTTTAATCGCGGTAATATCTTTGATGATGGATAAGATGCAAGTTGTTCTTTCTACCTCCATCAAATGAGCGGAGACTAAGCCGGTCCAGCTACGACCATCCATGTTGAGAAATTGTGCTTCTAAATTGGCGCATTGACCGTCTTGCAATAGCGACTTCACGAATTTTTCACGCTCAGCCGGGAATTGCCAGACATTTAATTCTAGTGCTGTTTTTCCTACTACTTGTTGTGCGCTCCAGCCCGTTAACGTTGAGAAAGCAGGATTGACTTCGACATATCTGCCATCGGCCAAACTAGTAATCGCAATCGCATCAGGGCTAGTATCAAATGCCGTATGAAAGCGAGCCTCACTGTGGCGCAAAGCGACTTCGGCTAATTGTCTCGCATCGAGCATATGATTAAGTCGCAAAGCAATATGCGCGATCTCTTTGGGGCCTTCTATCGTTGCTCGTTCTTGTGTTGCGCCCGCCGCGACAAGTGCCATCGTCTTGGAAATATTTTCAACAGGTTGCGCAATACGTTTCGCTAGCCGAATGGCAATAAGCACGACCACTAACACAATGAATGCTCCGAATGCTAAGCGTATCAGTGCAAAACGTTTTAAGGGTCCAAATACTTCCTCTTCATGTAGGCCTATGAAGATTATCCAGTCGGAGTTAGCAATCGGTGCGAAGCTAAATATTCTGCCTATGTTCTGGTAGTCATTTGCCCTGATGGTCCCCTCTTTTTTTTCTAGAATCTGTTGCACGGAATAAGAATTGGCCTTCCTGCCTACTCTTTGTTCCGCATTTTCGGAGCGCGCGACTATATTTCCCTCGCCATTGAAGATGCCGATAATAGTTTTTGCTGGCAAGTCTTTTGGGGAAATTAAAGGTTGGTAGTTGACCAAGTCGATCGACATACCGACTATACCGATCATTTGTGCATGCTCGTCGACAATCGGCAGCGCGAGAGTCGACGTCCAACGCTTTGAAATAAGATCAATTTGTAGTTTGCCTATCGTGAATTGACCGCTGTGTTTGACGTCATCCAAATAGTGTTGTGGGTCTACTTTGATCAGTTGGTCAGAAGCTATAGGTAAACCGCTACATAAAACTTTCCCGTTCAGGTCTATCGTGAAAACGTTGAGATACGCTGTTTGTAAGCGTAAAAATTCGGATAACACCGGATCGCACTGTGTGGCATCGAGTGCCTTTACCTTGCTTCTTTGTGCGAATTGGCTGAGCGTTGCTTTGCTTTGTGCTAGAAATTTTTCAGTTTGCGCGCCAGACATGGCGCGGATGATCGCTGCGCTTCGATAAGATTGCTCGAGACTATTATTGTATTGCTGATAGGTATCGTAAGTGAGTGCGACGATCAGAGCGCATAAGGGCAAGGCGACGAGCATCAGCAAGCGCAGACGAATGGGATATGTGCGATTTAAGTAAGTTTGTTTCAAAAATTTCACTGGAACGACCCCATGCGTTTACCTGATTTGTGCTCAAAAAGAAATCCCCAAGCACTTGCTTTTTAATGACGACGGCGCGATTCGACGATGAAATCCTCGAGTAAGCATATGTATTTTAAGGAATCATTCTCCTCCGGCATATTGTACTAAGGGGCAGTAAGATGGGATGTTGGCGTTTACTGCGATGCGCCAAATTGAATCCGAATGATTGCACTGAAAAAGACTAGATTTTGCTTCTTTGACATAGGTCGTGTGATGTAGACGATCTATGTCAAAGAAGTTGACGTGTGAGAACGTCAAATACATTTACAAAATAATTTTTGTGCACTCAACTCTCTTCTTTTGCTAGTGTATTTCTTTGTGTAATTTTCAAATTATTCGGTAAGTCTGGCTTAAAATTTCGCGCCGAGAGAAGTCATACATCTTGGGAGCGACTATGAAATGAGTATGAGCTTGGCGGGAGTGCTTAATTTTTCTGATTGCAATTTGCCCCTTTGCTTGTCTGATTGATTTTTGTTTCGATTTATCTCACCAAAGCCAACTCAGCCCGCATCGCATCAATCACGGCCTTATAATCAGGCTTACCAAAAATCGCAGAACCGGCCACAAAAGTATCCGCACCCGCCGCAGCGATTTCACGAATATTGTCTGCTTTCACGCCACCATCCACTTGCAACATAATATCGCGGCCAGATTCGTCGATCATTTTGCGTACAGCAGCGATTTTTTTCAAAGTGTGCGGAATGAAAGACTGCCCACCAAAGCCAGGATTGACCGACATTAAAAGAATCAGATCGAGCTTATCCATCACATGTTCCAATACATGCAAAGGCGTTGCAGGATTAAACACCAGACCTGCTTTGCAGCCGTGATCGCGAATTAATTGCAGGCTGCGATCGATGTGTTCAGAGCCTTCTGGGTGAAAGCTGATGATATTTGCACCGGCTTTGGCAAAATCAGGAATGATGCGATCGACAGGCTTTACCATCAGATGCACATCAATTGGCACTTGCACATGCGGGCGAATCGCTTCGCAGACCAAAGGGCCTATCGTCAAATTTGGCACATAGTGATTGTCCATGACGTCAAAATGGATCATGTCCGCACCGGCGGCAACGACATTACGAACTTCCTCGCCAAGGCGAGCGAAGTCCGCGGAGAGAATACTGGGGGCGATACGGTAACTTGTCATATTGAAATCTCGGCTAAGTGTGCAAAATAAGTATGCAAAATGATAGATTTGACAGACGAAATGTCTTGAATCCGCTATTTTACTCCTGCGCAGATTGCTGTGCTCTTGTAAGATGCTCGTTTTGAGCGGTTTCTGGAAACACATAAGTAAACAATTAGCGAGTGATTTGCCTGTTTTCTTGCATGTGCTAATTATTTGGGCGAGGTTTTATGACTAAGTATGAATTTAAAGTGTCGGTCGTGACGCAGTATCTAGAGGAACAATCGAATCCGGATAAGTCGCATTTTGTATTCGCTTATACGATCACGATTAAAAATACCGGTGATATTCCGGCACAATTGATTTCGCGTCATTGGATCATTACTGACGCGAATAATAAAGTGCATGAAGTGCAGGGTTTGGGGGTAGTGGGGCATCAGCCTTTACTTAAACCGGGTGAGGCATTTGAGTACACCAGCGGCAGCTCATTAGAAACACCGCACGGTACGATGCAGGGGACCTATTTCTGTGTTGCAGAAGACGGTCATAAATTTGATGCGCTAATTCCTGAATTCGTTTTGTCTTTGCCGCGTACTTTGCATTAAACCTGAGGCTGCCCGGGTTTGCCTTAGTTTTTATCTGCTTCGCTAGTTTTCTTCGTTTTTTTATTCGATGGTTTTTTCCCTGAGAACATCGTCCACCAAACGATAAAAGCAAATAAGCAAAAGGCACCTAAAGCTTCGACAGCCAATAACCACATAATTAATCCTTTATGAATTCTTTGTTCGAACAAAAACGCATTTTAGCAGCATCGCTGATTTTGACTTTGGCGGCTTGTACGACGCCTCCGAAGCAACTTCCTATGGAACCAAAACCGGTAACGCCGCCTGTGACGGCGACAGTGCCGCCGACAGTGCCGCCTAAGTTGGCACCGATCACGAATTACACGCAGGCATACAAATTAAGTTCCTACGCCGATATGCCAGGTTGGGGCAACGATGATTTACGGGAGGCTTGGCCTGCATTCGTTAATTCCTGTTCCGCGCTGAAGAATAAGGCGGAATGGAAAGAAGTTTGCAGTTCGCTCAAGAATGTGGACGCGAAAGATGTTACTTCGATTCGTGGCTTCTTTGAAATGAATTTCTCTCCTTATCAAGTAAAGCATCTTGATGGTGGAACGGAGGGAATGGTTACTGGTTATTATGAGCCTTTGTTGAAAGGATCGCGTAGCAAGGGGGGCGTATTTCAGACTGCTTTGTACGCGGTGCCGAATGATTTGCTGACGATTGATCTTGGTAGTGTTTATCCCGATTTAAAGAATATGCGTTTGCGTGGACGTTTGGTCGGTAATAAAGTTGTTCCCTATGCTTCACGTGCGGAAATCTTGCCTTTCCTCGCCGGGAAAGAATTGGTCTGGGTTGATGATCCTGTGGATGCTTTTTTCTTGCAGATACAAGGTTCTGGTCGCGTACAGTTAAATGATACCGGTGAAACAGTGCGTGTCGCCTATGCAGACCAAAACGGACATCCGTATAAATCTATTGGGCGTTATCTGGTCGATAAGGGAGAGTTAACTTTAGACCAAGCCTCAGCGCAGGGTATTAAAGCTTGGATTGCTAAAAATCCTGCTCGTCAGGAAGAATTATTAAATGCCAATCCTAGTGTTGTGTTTTTTAAAGAGGAAAAATTGCTGGACCCCAGCATAGGGCCGAAAGGCGCTTTGGGCGTGCCCTTAGTGCCTCAAAGATCGATTGCGGTTGATCCAACGCAATTGCCATTGGGCGCTCCGGTATTTTTGTCGACTACAATGCCACTTAGCAGTAATCCACTGCAAAGATTAATGATGGCACAAGATACCGGCGGTGCAATTCGTGGAGCGGTGCGTGCCGATTTCTTCTGGGGCTTTGGTCGTGAACCAGGTGAATTGGCAGGCCGCATGAAGCAGCGCGGAGCAATGTGGTTATTGCTGCCTAAGGCTTTTGAAGTCAAGAATAATTAAACGCATTTATTTATTGGAGTAAACAAAATGGAATACCAGAACATACTTGTAGAGACTAAAGACAAAGTTGGCGTGATCACTTTAAATCGACCAAAAGCTTTGAACGCCTTAAATGATCAATTGATGGATGAGTTGGGGCATGCTTTATTCGCCTTCGATCAAGATGAGAACATTGGCTGCATGGTAATTACTGGTAGTGAAAAAGCTTTTGCGGCAGGTGCTGATATTGCGGCGATGGTCGACTATAACTATATGGATGCTTACAACGGCAATTATGTCACTAAAAACTGGGAGCATATTTTGCGCGTGAGAAAACCGGTAATCGCGGCAGTGGCGGGTTACGCTCTCGGCGGCGGTTGTGAATTGACGATGATGTGTGATTTCATTATTGCTGCTGATAATGCAAAATTTGGACAGCCAGAAATTAAGCTAGCCACTCTGCCTGGTTGCGGTGGCACTCAGCGCTTGCCTCGTGCAATTTCCAAATCTAAGGCAATGGACTTGTGTTTAACTGCGCGTTTGATGGATGCGAATGAAGCAGAACGTGCGGGCTTAGTATCACGTGTTGTGCCTTTGGATAAATTAATGGAAGAGACTTTAGCTGCTGCAACGACCATTGCTTCCATGTCTTTGCCAGTTGTGATGATGATTAAAGATGCCGTGAACCGTTCATTTGAATCTGGCTTAACAGAAGGTGTTCATTATGAACGTCGTTTATTCCATGCGAGCTTCGGTACGCATGATCAGCGCGAAGGGATGCGCGCATTTTTGGAAAAGCGACCAGCCAATTTCCAGAATAAGTGATTAGTTGGCTCCGCTGTAACTATTAAGTTATATTCTAAAAAGCGCCCCACTTGTGGGGCGCTTTTCTTTTGTGGTTAAGTTTTTTACTCTATAGCTGGCGGGTAAAGCTGAGGGATTTATATGATTTATCCTGTTTATCCAAATAAGTCTTGCCAAAAAGAAGTAAGGCTTGCTATAGTTCGCCTCCCCCAGAAATGCGGGGTTGAAATAAGAAGGTATGCAAGCAGTTGTTCGATGATTTCCTGATGTTTAAATTGAAGTTGAAGAAACTAAAATTTAAACGGTAGTAAAAACAGGGGGTTGACGGAAAGTTAGAAGTGCTGCATAATCTCGTTTCTCTGCTGCTGACGAACACAACGCTTCGTAGCAAAAACAAAATCCTCCGGGTGAGTTTAAGTGGAAAAGAATTAAGAAGATCTTTAACAATTAACAGTCAATAAATGTGGGCACTTGATAATGAAGCGACTAGCTACTTCGGTAGTTAGGAAACTTAAAAAATATCAAATGTTCACAAAAAGTAAAGATAAGACGTTTTGATGAGTAATTATTGAAACAACTGTCAGTATTTTGAGTGAGCGACCTGTTCGAAAGAACAGATTCCAGAAATGGAAACAAGTAACAGAGATTAAACTGAAGAGTTTGATCCTGGCTCAGATTGAACGCTGGCGGCATGCCTTACACATGCAAGTCGAACGGCAGCACGGACTTCGGTCTGGTGGCGAGTGGCGAACGGGTGAGTAATATATCGGAACATACCCTAGAGTGGGGGATAACGTAGCGAAAGTTACGCTAATACCGCATACGAACTAAGGTTGAAAGTGGGGGATCGCAAGACCTCATGCTCATGGAGTGGCCGATATCTGATTAGCTAGTTGGTGAGGTAAAGGCTCACCAAGGCGACGATCAGTAGCTGGTTTGAGAGAACGACCAGCCACACTGGAACTGAGACACGGTCCAGACTCCTACGGGAGGCAGCAGTGGGGAATTTTGGACAATGGGCGCAAGCCTGATCCAGCAATGCCGCGTGAGTGAAGAAGGCCTTCGGGTTGTAAAGCTCTTTTGTCAGGGAAGAAACGGTGAGTCTTAATACGGCTTGCTAATGACGGTACCTGAAGAATAAGCACCGGCTAACTACGTGCCAGCAGCCGCGGTAATACGTAGGGTGCAAGC